>JAXJLC010000115.1:0-3531 GCA_036297365.1 Collinsella sp. | reverse complement strand
GGTCTACGCCGTCGAAGCCCTCAAGCGTGCCGTGCTTGCGGTAGTGGGCGTTTGCGCGCTTCATCATGTCCTGACGATCCTCTAGCCGCTTGGCCTTGGCCTCAAGCCTTTCGAGCGCGTTCGGGTCGCCCGCTTGGATGCCGCCGGTTCCGATGGACGCGATGCGGCGCTTGATGCCCATGACCTTCTCGTAGCGCTCCATGTGCGAGCTTCGGCGGGCGTTCTGGCGCTCCTTCTTGCGCACGGGAAAGTTCCCGCCGCCCGAAACGAGGATGCTTGGGCACATCGCGTCGATGCGGTAGCCCTCGTTCAGCCACTCGGCGTACTTGCGTGCGAACCTGTCCGCGAGCGCGTATGCCTTCTCCGCAAGCTCAGGGAACCGCTCGGCCTGCTCCTCGGCCATGCGGTAGGCCTCATCGACCTGCGCGCGGTAGCCCTCGGTCTCGCTGCCGGCCTTGAACTCGCGCATGCTGTTCGCCTCGTGCGCCGCGCGGGCCTCGGCCTCGTTTATCTCGTAGTACCTTGCCATGATAGAATCCTTTCGTCCGGCGGGGCCTAGCCGCCAAGCTCTCGGCCCCGCCCGCATTGTCAACTCAACCGGCGATGATGTCTCTGACGAGCATCACGATCTGGTAGCCCAAGAACACCGTCAGCCCGTCGAGCGCCAAGCACGCCAGCACGAGGAACAGGCACCCCATGCAGCCCATGGGCTTGCTCTCCTCGGTGATCCCGGCGCGCCACTCGTCCTTGCTCAGGCTCATCGCGGCTCACCCTCGATGACCGTTGGGAGCACGTCGCTCGCCATGTCCATGCAGGCCTCGCACCTCGCCCAGTCCGGCTCCGGCCCGCTGATGGCCTCAAGGGCCTCGGTTAGGTGCTTGCGCGCGGCTTCGATGCGGATGCGCGCCTGCTCCGCCTTGACGTCTTTCATCGTGTCTCCTTTCACGCTGCGAGCGACAGAAAGCACAGGAACGCAAGCCCGAGGGCGAGAAGCTGCAACGCCCTCAGCGCCGCGTAGACGATGGCCGCCGGAACGCTCACGGCGGCAGCTATAGCGATTGCAAAAAGAAGCCTTCTCACTCGTTTTCCTCGTCCTTCTCGGCGTCAAGCTTGTCGGCGTACTCAAGAAGCCGCTTCTTGAGCAGGTCGAGGCCGAACCGCTCAAGCTCCTGCGCTCGGTACGCCGGGAAGTGCCGCCCGGTGCAAGCCTTCTCGGCGTCCTTGACCACGCGCGCCTCGCTGAGGTTGCGCCCGTTGTCCCAAACGTCCATGACGAACGTCTGCGTTCCGGTGCGGAGCTGGTATGGCCAGATGCGCGTCTCAACGATCATGGCCTCGTTCCTGCTCCACCCGACGCGCATGCTGGCAACCTCGCGCAGGCCCTCCTCGCTCGCGGCCTTCTCGCGGGCCTCTTCAGCCGTAAGCCCAAGCCCGTTCTCGCTGTGCTTGAAGTCGTACACGTCCTTCACCGTGAGGTAGGCCGTCTCGAACGGCTCGTTGAGCTTGACGATCTGCACGGGCCTCGGCTCGATCTCGCCGTCGGGGCTTTCGGCCTTTCTTGCCTCAGCCTCGCTCTTCTCGCGCTCAAGCTCCGCGATCCTTTTGCGAAGCTCGTCGTTCTCGATCTGCGCCGCCTCAAGCTCGGCGAGAACGTACTGCTCGCAGGTGTTGAAGTCGGTGAAAACGGCCTCTTTCCCGTTGACTGTAAGCTTCATGTCTAAACCCTTTCCCTGATGGTGATGGTTCTACCGGTCTCCCGGTCTTCAATCTCCCAGCGCCCGTAGTCGTAGAGGCCGGGATGGTGCGGCGGGAACAGCTTCAGCAGAAGCCCGTCCCACCACTGCTGCTCGAACTGGATGTTGTCCCACACCCATCGGGGCACGAAGCGCGCCGCGCCGTGGAACCCGTCGTGGCACCCCGTGGTTCCGGAGCCGCAGAGCGCGAAAAGCGGACTTCGAAGGCTCCACTTGCCGTTCGGAGTGACGAGGTTGAAGCGCTCACCGCGCCCCCTCGGTATCACGTGGTGGCAGCTCATGGCGGGCCTCCCGCAGATGCAGCACCACTCCTGCGTGCGCTCGTAGTCCCTCGCGCCCTTGCCCGTGTAGCGCGCGCCCACGTGGGGCTTGCCGTAAAGCTCGGCCCTCTCCAAGGAGTGGCCCTGAAGCTGTCCCATCGAGATCATTGGAGCCTCCTGTCCGGCCCCGCGACCTCGATGCGCTCGCACGCCCCGCCGAGCCTTGAGGCGATGCGCGCGCCGGGCATTCCGCCCCAAAGCTCGCGCAGCTGCCCGAGGCTGTAGTTGCTCGTGACGATGGTCGGCAGACCATCGGCGGTTCTGGCGTCTATGAGGCCCGTGAGCGTCTCGATTGCCCAGTCCGTGGGGCGCTCGGCCCCTAGGTCGTCAAGCGCCAGCAGGGGAACGGTCTCGGCCCTTCTCAGGGCGTCCCTGTCCCCGCCGTTGAAGCCGTCGCGGATGCTGTCCAGCAGGTGCTTGGCGCTCACGAGCTTGGCGGGCGTCTTGGTGCCCTTGGAGCGCTCGACGGCAACGCGCACCGCATGGGCCGCCGCGTAGGTCTTGCCGCGCCCAGGCTCGCCCCAGAGGTACGCGCCACGGCCCCGCTCCACGATCCCGCACACGCGCTCGCCGATGTCGCTGTGGGCGTGCATGTACCCGCCGCGAAGCCCCGCCTTGCGCAGCCTGCACTCGCGGGCCTTGCGCATCATCTGGCGGTACTCGTCGGTCTGCTCGAAGGGCACGGGCTTGGCCGGTTCGATGCCCTCCGGCACGTCGAGGCCCTTGAGCGCGTCAGAGATTCGAGTACTCGTCATGGCTGGCCTCCTTCCTGTCGCCCTGCCGCTTCTGCCACGTGGTGCACGCCGCCTGCCACGACCTCATGGGGTTGCGCCCGACCTTCCAGCCCTTCGACTCGTAGAACGCTACGAAAGCCTCCGGGTCGAACGTGTAGCCCTTCTCCGCGCAGTAGGCGCGAACCTCGTCAACTGAGGGCGGGACGAACCTCTTCTTTGGCTTGGTATGGTTTGGCTTGGTATGGTTTGGTTTGGGTTCGGCATCTTCCAAACCCCCGTTTTCGGTTTCCAAAACCCCCGTTTCGATGTAATCGCAAGCGAGGTTTGAGAACTCGGAAAGGGGGGTTTCGCTGTTTGCAAAGGGGTCTTTCGAGTCGCTTGAAGCACCCTTCTTGTTTCCGCGTCCCCCCGTTCCACCGCTCGAAATGGCGCGCTTGGAGTTGTCGATGTCCTCGCGCAGGCTCTCGAAGATGGCATCGAGCGGCCACTCAAGCTCAGGCTCGATGCCGTAGGTGCCGTACTGGGCCAAGGCCCAGAGGATGGCTCCTCGCTGCTCCTCCGGTACCTTGGCCACCGTTGCGGTGAGCTTCGGAAACCATGTGAACTTGGCTTCCTGCATGGCCTAACGCTCCCAGCAGTAAGCGCCCTCAAGCGCGTTGACGGACACGGTCGCGCCGGTGCCGATGAGCGCCTCGATGACGTCGAAGCGGAGCGCGTCAACCT
>JAXJLC010000114.1:0-1521 GCA_036297365.1 Collinsella sp. | reverse complement strand
CGAGGTCGAAGTTATCGCCTGCGGCAAGAAGGCTATTGGATTTTTCAAGTATCGCAAGATCGAGCCGGTGCTTGATTTCAAAGATCTTTCTGCCGACCCTACGCTTGAAGAGGCGAATGCCATCGCCGATTACGCCGTCGCGGCGTATGAAGAAGGCCGTGTCGACGAGGTTGTTTTGGTGTACAACCACTCGAAGAACGCTGCTGAGCAGGTTCTGCGCGAGGAAGTTATCCTGCCCGTCGATACGCAAGCTGTTATGACCGCTTCTGCCGAACCGGCGGAAGCCGCAACCGAGTCCATTCCCGCGAGCGTCGAGTTCGAGCCCGAGCCGGCTGACGTGTTGGCCCGTCTTCTGCCCGCATATCTGCGCACGTCGATCTACCATGCATTGATCGACTCTGCGGCAGGCGAGCAGTCTGCGCGACGCACTGCCATGCATTCGGCAACCGAGAATGCGAACGAGATGGTGGAAACGCTATCCAGGTTGTATAACCGTGTACGTCAAGGTGCCATCACCACTGAGATCTCCGAGATCGTTGGTGGCGCTGCAGCTTTGGAGGATTAAATGGCTGACGAGAAAATGCTTACCAAAGCGGAGCTTGAGGCCAGCAAAGGCGCTACGGGACGCATTGTGCGTATCGTCGGCCCTGTTGTTGACGTCGAGTTCCCTGCGGATCAGCTGCCGGCGATTTACAATGCGCTGACGGTTGATGCCGTAACCCCCGTCGGCGAAATTCACGTCGTTCTGGAAGTTGAGACCATGCTTCCCGGCAACCTCGTGCGTTCCGTCGCGATGAGCTCTACCGATGGCCTGGTGCGTGGCGCCGAGGTCGTTGACACGGGTCATCCCATCATGATGCCCGTTGGCCCTGAGACCCTGGGCCGCATTTGGAACGTTGTTGGCGAGCCTGTGGACGAGAAGCCCATGCCTGAGGTTTCCGGCTACATGCCCATCCATCGCCCCGCTCCCGAATACGACAGCCTCATCACGAAGACCGAGGTCTTCGAGACCGGCATCAAGGCCATCGACCTTATCGAGCCCTTCATCAAGGGCGGTAAGACCGGCCTGTTCGGCGGCGCAGGCGTTGGCAAGACCGTTATCATCCAGGAGCTCATCAATAACCTCGCCCAGGAGCATGGCGGCACGTCCGTCTTCACCGGTGTAGGCGAGCGTACCCGTGAGGGTACCGACCTGTACCTGGAAATGAGCGAGTCTGGCGTTATCAACAAGACCTGCTTGGTCTACGGTCAGATGAACGAGCCCCCGGGAGCACGTCTTCGCGTCGGCCTTGCAGGCCTGACCGAGGCGGAGTACTTCCGCGATCAGGGCCAGGACGTTCTGCTGTTCGTCGACAACATCTTCCGCTTTACCCAGGCGGGTTCTGAGGTGTCCGCACTTCTCGGCCGTATGCCTTCCGCTGTAGGCTACCAGCCTACGCTTGCAACCGAGATGGGCGACCTGCAGGAGCGTATTACGTCTACCACCACGGGTTCCATCACCTCGGTGCAGGCTGTCTACGT
>JAXJLC010000113.1:0-7315 GCA_036297365.1 Collinsella sp. | reverse complement strand
GCACGTCTTCTACGAGGCCCGCGCCGCGCAGCTGTGCGCGGACTCGGTCCTCGTCTCGTCCAGGCGCGGGATCGACGCCGACGAGCCCGCCGCGACGGCGAGGCTTGAGGCCATCAGGGACTGCCTGCGCCGGGGGCTGTCGCCCGAGCAGATGGCGGCGCGCAACGGCGGGCCGGTGGACCTGTCGCCCTCGACCATCTACCGCTGGGTCTCGGCGGGCTACGACGGCATGACTAACACAGGATGCGCGGGGACGAGAGAACGCTCGCCTACATGGCGAAGCGCAAGTCCGACGGCAAGACAAAGCGAGAGATCATGCGCTGCCTTAAGAGGTTCACAGCCAGGGAGGTTTACCCAACGTTGCGGCGCCCCATGAGGTTGAAGTACGCCCGGGGCTCGATACTGGCGGACATGCGAAAATCGCTCGGATTGACCCAAAAGCAGGTTGCCCGAGAGCTTAACGTGCCGAATGTAAGGCTCAGCGAAATAGAAAGAGAAGTATGCCCCCACGAGGAAATCAGACGCGAATACGACCGCTACTTGAATGCTAAAATGTCGTCCGATAAAGGACTTGACAGCCTATAGCAGCGTCATTCGGCACGCGATTCGTTAACCCTGGGGCTTAAAGCTGCCGAATGTCTACTTCTTTAGTGCTCCATTTACCTCCCCGTTCAATAATCTTCACTTGAAGCCTGACGGTGGCCCAATCATTGGATAACATATTCTTAAATGACAGTTAATCGTCAATCGAAGAGGTCAAAGCGGGGACGGAAAGTGTCGAAGACAAGCAGAAAGCCAATCTCAGCATATGTCGAGCGAAGACTCTGGGCGGAGTCTGCCGGCAAATGCATGAATCCAGATTGTCGGGCCGATCTATTCATCAGCAATGGAGACATTGCTGAACGAGCCCATATCGTCCCATATTGCAAAAGCGCAGAGAACACGTTCGACAACCTTATTCTCATCTGTCCAAACTGCCATACGAATTTCGACAAAAACTCCGCTTTCACGGCAGATGAAGTGAGGAAATGGAAGTCGATTCGTCACGCAGAAATTGATCGCGTTTTCGGAAAGACGTTCAGTTCCTTCGACGACCTGCGCAAAGAGGCCGCACCTCTGCTCGCCCGAAACAAGTCGATATATGAGAATTACTACATGAAGGACAAGCGAAGACTGTGGGATGTTTTTGAAAAGGAAATAATCGTCAACAACCGAAAACTTTGCACGCTGTTCGAATCGAACTTGTGCCTGTTCCAGAACCACAAGGACAATTCCTTCTCCAACCAGGCCGCTGTCCGCGATTTTATCGACCATGCTAAGGAGTTCGAAGCCACCAGAGATAATACGGAAAGACAAAGGTCTATTCTTTTCCCCGAGGTCATCAACTCCATCTTCGGAATCCAGCCCATAGAAGGTGACCTGCTCCCCTCTGCAGAATCCCTAGAGCTGCTAATCAAAAAGCTTGACGAACAGGGGCGATTTATAGATGTTTCTCTAGATGCAGAACATCCATTGTTGCAAATAATAGAAAACGGGAAAGAGGCGGTAGTTTATCTTGACGATACGCCGCGTATCCGACAGATGTACTATGACGCCCGCTGCTTCAGGCGTGCCGAGATGAGGCTAGACAGCTTGATTTTTGCCCTAAAGTACTTCCGCCTGTGCGGAAAGAAAGCAACTCGCAAGTCGAAGACAAACCTTAGAGAATATATAGCGAAAGGAAAATGCTTCTTATTCGTATACGAATACTGTCTGAGCTATGCAGAGTTGGCCCGTTTAGCACCGGCAGAACATACCGTTGTCGTCAACTTGCATAGATGGAACGGTAAGCAATGCATCTCCGAAGAAGCCCAGGTGTTTGCGGGGCAAATTAACGTGAAGCTCCTCGATATGGATAGCTTCTTCCCATTCGTTCGCAAACTATGAACTATTTGAGACTCATAGACATTCTCGACAGCAACCTAGAACTGTTCTCTCAGTTTGATCATGTCTATCTGTTCGGATCTGCGCTGAGTGGTTCAGAGCTCAGTGCAGACAGTGATATTGATTTGCTGCTACTGTACTCGAAATATTCCGATCAACTTGTCTCCGGATGCGAACAGATATCCCAAAAGTTAGGTAACGAGACCGGTAGAGTAGTCGACTTAACGGTCCTCGGCATCGATGAAGAGCGACATGTCGGATTCTTGGATAGAATCTCGCCTCATTATAGAAAGATAAAATGACCATTTGGTAGAACACCTGGCATAGCCTGTCGTACAGAATGCTTTCTGCGTGGATTCCGGCAGAAGAGAAGAAGGCGTCAACGGTCGCGCCTGCATGTTCGGCACACGGCGTATCGCACTCTGGCGGGACCCCGGCTCTGGGCGCCAATCCCGCATCGACAAGATGAGGTACCCTGAATTCATAATGAAGCTTGCGAACTGTCAGTGGTAGCGTGAAACTGAACAAGTGTTCAGTTTCACGCTACCACTGACACCCGGCGGCCCAAGAGCCTTCGCCCCGCTCGTAGGCCTGGTACCACCCCGTCGGGGATGACCCCTTATCGGGCGAGACGGCGAGCTCGCTGTCGAGGGACAGCCCGAAGCGATCATCCGATGCCGCACAGCAACAGGTCTCCGAGGAGCTCGAATGGACACCTGCCAGCGAGTCCAGCAAGCGGGCAAGAGTTTACGTGGCTGCAGCATACTACAACGTCGTAGGGGCTCAGAGCACCGCCACTACGGCTTTTGGGCAGAATGCGCCTGAGCTGCTCGTGGTTGCGCTCACATGCCGACTACTGGTTGGATCTCATCGCGTCGCAGCAGAACACGCGGCAGCGCCGAGCTCCGCTTTCGAGACACCAGCGCTCCAGGCCCTTCCAATCATCGAACTCGACTCCTCAATCGACTAGCAGGATGCCGAAGATAGCCTCGAAGGCAGCAACAGAGCCTATGAGACTCTCTATATGGTCGAGGCAGGCAACGATGGCTGCCGGAGCTGGCATGACGCTTGCGCAAATAGATTTGGAACGCCCGGGCCACGATGTGTGCGCTCAGGATGTCGTAGGTGTTGCGCTCGTAGCCCTCAACGGAGTCACATTGGACCACGCGCGACCTGTCGGCAAGCGAGAGCGCCTCGAATTCGGCGTAGGTACGGCCAGTGCGGTCAACCCCGTCGCGCCCAGCACCTTCGACATCCCTGCGCTTACGCTTCCTCATACGGTCCTTTCGCGGGAGAAGCAGGTAAGGCGCGCCTGTCCCTCTCCTGATAGGAGCAGGCACTGCGCACGCACACAGGAAGCTCGTCAGCATGTGTGGCCCATATGGTCTCGTAACTCTGCCCCCGCCTAAACAAAGGGACCGCAATCGCGACCATGGCGGCGAGCTCGTCAGCGGTGAGACATAACCCTTCACGGGCCGCGGACAGGCGGGTGCGATAGGCAGCGTCGTAGCGACACTTGGGGTAACCGCACCCACTCCTGTTCCGACAGCCGAGATGACAGGCGTAGGGCCATACCTCTGTGACGGGACAAACTGCGATAGAGCGTACGCGCGCGCAGCGTCTCGAAGGAGTGGCCACGCCCCATCATGTTAGTCTCGTTGATGAGGCGGTTCGCGCATTCCGTGTAACCGTTCGAGATGCGGCTCGGACAATCCCGGTAGTTAAATATGAACTCGCGGTGGTTCTCCACGGCCTTCGCAAGCCCCCGGAAGGGATCGTAGGCCTTGTCATCGGGGATGGATGCCTTCCACGCATCGAATGCATCCTCGGCATCCTCCCGCGAGAGCGGGTGCTCGTCGTAGATGTCGAAGAAGTCCTCTTTGAGGTCGTATGCGGTCATGAGGCTCGAGCAGCCCGCCTCCGATCGAAGCTGGCACAATGCCGATGCCTCGTAGGGGCCGAGGTCCCGGGCGCGCTTCCTCAAGGCGTAAGCCAGCGACCGCGGCGGCCACTACCGGTGGCAGGGCCGGATCGGCTATGCGCAGCCCAGGACCTCGCGCGCTCGATGTCGAGAAAGGGGTGCTCACCCGACAATTCAAGGACGGAGGGCTTCGGCAGGCTGAAGGTGGAGCTCTTCTACGGAAGGGGCTGGGACGATGTTGGCATGGGGGAATTCATGAAGATGCTGTACGCCTATCTGGTCTGGTATCGCGACAAGCGCTGCAAGAGCGACCTGGGCTATATGAGCCCGATGCAGTACCGAAGAAGCCTAGGTCTTGTAGCGTAGGAACACGGTCCAGGATTTCCACCGCGCTCCCAATTGACCGATTTCCCATGAACGGTAACAGGAGGCAGAGGCCGACGCGCTGACCTACCTGGACTTCCCCTACGAGCGCCACGCGAGGCTGCGCACCGACAACGTTCAGTAGCGCGTCAACCTTGAGCCATAGCACAGGCCCTTGAGAGGTTCACGAGCTCCCCCGCGATGCGGCAGATCCTCGGCTGCCCCTCAAAGAGAACGCAGAAGATACGGTCGAGGTCGACCGCGTCGACCAAACCGTAGTGACAGTCCGCATGCAGCGTACAGGCCCTTTCGCGCGGGTCGCCATCCGAGCCCTCGTCCGGTTTATGATGGCGCACCTCGACCCAGAGGCCCTCCGACACGTCGTCGAACTTGAAATCGAGCTCTACCTGAACGCTTTCACCGAATACGTCGCCCAGAGCGAACTCCGGCACCTTCGTCACAAGCCCGTCCATCCACTCAATCTCGATCATCGCGCGCACGTCGCAACCTCCTCCGGTAGGAGGCCGGCACCTTAAGCCGGCCATTATCCATACGGACAGAATGCGACAGCAGGGTGAAGCCCATTCGCACATCAGGGCGACGACCCCTCGCCTACCCCATGCATCGGAACCCCATGTTTCCGCAATCTGATCCGTCGGGCGATTCCCTGCTGGGACAACACGAAACTGGTCATCCTACGCATTAGACCAAGCGAAACCCGTTTTATCCCGAGAAGCCCTCCCCTAGATACCCATTAGCGATAAGGAACGCCGACAGGGACTCCACAGCGTCTTCGTCGCAAATCCGACAACGCCCCTCCCTATCGCACATGGAATCCAAGCCAGCTTCGGGGTCGCCGCAGAACTCATCCAGAGGGGTTATCCGAACGATCGACGACGGGGCACCCCGCCGCCAGCAGGCAGGGAGGCGATAACCTCGCGGGCACCCCGCACGCAGACCCCGAGCGCCTGGTAAACCAGATTATTGAATACGGACTCCTTCAAACCGCCGCCCTGCAAAAACCCATCCCATCGTCCGGCTGGAGTCGACACAGATCGAGCTCCTTCAAAGTCGCGGTGAACTCGACAACATATGGGCGCGCAGCGTCCTTCCATCTCCAAACCGCCTCGTTCCCATGCCCGACGACCTCTTCCAGAGCCCATATGGCCTCGGGATACCGCGAAAGCGTGGAGTACTCCCGGATGCACGACTTGTGGATGAAGGAGTTCACGAGGGAGTCTTCCGCCAGAATGTACAGAAGTCCATCTATCGGCTCCGAGGACTCCCGTCCGAGGAAGGCATCATCGACCAGGTCCAGGCTGAGCCTTCTCCCGTCGACAGACACGGTTCGGCTCGCCTTGTCGAAATGAACCCCGCAGCCCTCGAAAAGACGCGTAAGCGCACTAGGACGCGAGAGCACGTCCCCGATTCCGAGAATCCCGCTCTCGCGAATGGACGCGCAGCCATCCGTGTTGGCCGTGACGTGCCTGAGGTGCAGCAGCAGGTCGTCGGGGGCGAGGGACTCCCCCAGCCTCTCCCGGACATCAGCGTACGTCCCAACCTCGTCGCTGCGAAAACGCAGCTGCATATCTCCGAACTCGCACCCATCGATGCGCAGGGCGTCGAACAAGAACCTCTTCACCCCGTCAATGGTAAAGATGCCGAAATCGATCACGCTTATCCCTCAGTCCGATCGCAATCATTTGTTCTGCTAAATGGTGAATCTTCTCCCCAAAGGTTATAGTCTCAGCGAGCTGATCGTTGAGCTTCTTGATCTGCTTGTTCAACTTTACGCGTTGCGAGATATCAACTTGTGCCACGGCTTCCTCTAGGTGAGCGAGCTGCGTGCGGTACCGTTCTTGCTGTTCATGGACATAATTAGTGCGTACGCGGACCAGCAGGTCTGGCTGGTAGCGATGCATGTAAATAAGGCACTTGAAGCCGTTTTTCTTACCGAAATCAAGCATCCAGTAGATGGGGCGCTTCTGGTAGGTTGAGCAGTGATCCTTGTAGAAATCTTTGAGGAAGTAGTTGCGAATAATCTCACGCGGCGTGCACTTACCGTCCAGGGCATCAGACACAAAACGGAGATTCTCTTCCAGAGCATCCTCAGCACACACGTCGCGCACGAAGTCCACGAAGCGGCCGATCGCGTCGAAAATGTTGGTGTAAGGGTGACGCCCCAGCGGCCGCTTAACGAAGAGCGGCCCTCGTCCTAGAATCTGAAATCACCACAACAACAGGTTCTAGGAAAGGACGAAGACCGCTATGGAAATCTTATCAGACCCGACGCCGGACATGCTCGCCATGCCCCGTTTCGACGACGGCGCCATCGACATGCAGGAGCTGCTCAGGCGTCTCGCCGAGCAGGTCGTGAACGCCGTGATGGACGCCGAGGCCGACCAGCTCTGCGGTGGCGGGGGGAACAGCCGAAACGGCTACCGCGAGAGGTCGCTCGCCACCTGCGTCGGCACGCTGACGCTGCGCATCCCCAAGCTGCGCTCCGGCAGCTTCTTCCCCGAGGACGTGCTCGAGCGCTACCAGCGCGTCGACCGCGCCCTCGTGGCCGCCGTGGCCGAGATGTACGCCACGGGCACCAGCACCCGCAAGGTGCAGAGGGTGGCCGAGAAGATGGGCGTCTCCAGACTCTCGAAGGACCAGGTGAGCGCCATCGCCTCGAGCCTGGACGCAGACATCGAGGACCTGTGCGCAAGGCCGCTCGGCGGCTCGCCGGTGCCCTACGTCTGGCTCGACGCGACCTACGTCAAGTGCCGCCGCGAGGGGCGCGTCGCCTCCACCGCCGTGGTCACCGCCATCGGCTGCGATGCGGGCGGCTGGAGGCGCGTCCTGGGCGTCGACGTGGTCGACACCGAGTCCTACGACTCGTGGCTCGCCTTCCTGCGGGCTATCCGCTCGCGCGGGGCGGCGGGCGTGCGGCTCGTCGTCTCGGACGCCCACCCGGGGCTCGTCCGGGCGCTCGGCGAGGTCTTCCAGGGCGCCGCGTGGCAGCGCTGCGCGGTCCACCTCATGCGCGACTGCATGCGCGAGGCCGGCTCCTGGCAGCTCAGGCGCCGCGTGGGCAGGATCGTGTCGCAGGTGTTCCGCGGG
>JAXJLC010000112.1:0-5781 GCA_036297365.1 Collinsella sp. | reverse complement strand
GTACAGACCGACGCGCGGGCCATACAGGAAAGCCGCGATGGTCACGATGCCGATATCGACCAGCAACAGGGCACGGCCGATCTCAAGCGTCGTGCGGCGTTTGAGAATCATGGCAAGGATGTCGGTGCCGCCCGTCGAGGCGCCAATGTCAAAGACAATGGCACTGCCCAGCGCCGGCAAGATGACGGCAAAACACAGGTCGAGCCACATATCGCCCGTCATCGAAACATCCGTCGGAATGAAGAGCTCAAACAGCGAGACGTAGGCCGAAAGCGCAAACGAGGCAAAGACACTCCAAAGGATTGCCTTGCGCTCCAAAAAGATAAAACCCAGGATGACCAGGACCGCGTTGATAATCCACATAAAGACGCCGACGGGCAGAGTCGGGAACAGCGTGGAAAGAATGACCGACACGCCCGAGGTGCCGCCGAAGGCAAAGTGATTGGGGGTTTTAAAGGCCACGATGGCAAAGGCCGTGAGGACCAGGCCCAGATTGAGCTCGGCAAAAAAGCGCGGAAAGCCTGGTTCCTGGCTGCGCTTGCGGCCGGCGCGCTCGCCACGTTCGATATCCTCGCGACCGACAACGCGCTCCATCGGCACCACCGGAGGACGATGCATCTCCTCGGCGGCACGCGACGCCGCCTCTGCCGCAGCGGCTTCAATCGCCCATGCCTTGCTTTCGGTCTCGTGTTCGTCGGCCATTACGGCAACCCTTCGTTAACAATTTGGAAACAATGCGCCCATTAGGGTAACGCGGAACGCGAAGATTGCAACCCTTAGTTAGACGAGCGGTATGCCTGCATCGGGGGCATATAGAAAACGGTCGACCGCACTTTTGCTTGCGCGGTCGACCGTTTAGCGTTTTCGCAGGTAAAACCTATCGAAACAAACCTGTCCCTATTTGGTAGGTTACTCGTGCTGGCTGGTGCGGTGCTCGTACTCCTCGGGGGTGATGACATCCTCGATGCGCAGGTTGACGCCTGCCACCTCAAGGCCGGTCATCGCGGCCAGACGCTCGGTGACGCGCGCCTTAACGTCGTCAAAGATCGCAGGCGCATAGGCGCCGTACTCGATGATGACCGAGATGTTGACGACCACGCGGTTGTCATCGGTGACCTCAACCGTCACGCCCTTGGTCAGGTTCTCGGCACCAAACTGCTCCTGCACAAAGTGCATAAGGTTACCCTTCATGCCCAGAACATGCGGCACCTCGCGGGTGGCCATGGCAACGATCTTCTCGATCACACCGTTGGAATAGGTCAGCGAGTCCTCGGACTCGTCCGCCTCCTCGTCCATCTCCTCGTTGTCCTCGTCCGTGTCGGACTCGGCCTCGACGAGTGCCTCGTCCTCGAGCGTCACGTCCCCGGCATCGGCGACGGCCTCATTCGCCTCGAGCTCGGTATCGGCCACATCGACCTTCGTGTTAAAAGCCATGGTTCCTCCTTATGCCTGCCGCAGATGCGACAGTCGAATTCATATTAGCGGCCGCTAAACAGACGGCCAAAGAAGTTGACGATACCGTTCTCGCCGTCGCGAGTCCGGCCGATCACGGCGCCGATCAGCACAAAGAATGCGATGACGAGCGTGTCCCACAGACCCAACGTAAGTACCAGCACGGCGAGGATAAAGCCTGCCAAGGCGCCAAGCGTAGTATTGGGGTGGCGCACGGCGTAGCTCCAGATAGCAGCGCCCGTACCTTTGATGAGACCCATGGCCTCGTCAAAGTCGTTGGCGGCGCTGTCGTGCTGCTCGCCGGCCTCGGGCTTGGTGTCGGTGGTCTCGCCTGCCGGCGTAGCGTTCTGGTCGATCGTCAGGCGCGGCATGCGGGCGGTCTTGTCTTGGTTGGTATCACTCACCGGAAACCTCCACGGTCTGGACGGTAGTCTTGGACGGCAAAAAACGGACGCGCGCGGTCGTGCCCGGCGTGCCGAGCATGGTGTCGCAGGCCACCTCGATGCGCTGCTGCATCGAGGTGGCAAGAGCGGCAACGTCCTTGTCATCGAGCGCGATGGCCTCGACCTTAAAACGAACGCGCGACTCGTCGGAGCCTTGAACGCGTGCCTCGATATGCTCAACCATCACGCGATCATCGCACTCTGCCGCGGCACGGGCGCACGAGGAAAGCGCTGCGAGCGTGACCTCGATATTGCGCTCCCCCGCCGGATGCACGCAGGACGGCTCGCGACGCGCGAACATCAGGCGGAAAAAACCGATGAGCACGCCAAGCGCCACGATAGCGGCACACACCGTAACGACGACGCGAGGCATGGTGTCACGCAACAGCAACATAATGCGATACGTATACGGTCCCCAGAACTGGCAGACAAGCGTACCCAGCGCCACGATGGCGGCGGCAAGATACACGATCGCTAGGGCTCGTTTGAGTACGCGCACGCGCGCTCCCTTCAGGTTTCGGTCCACAGAATGCAAAACGATTCGCATCATTATAAAAGAGCCGGGTCCGGTGCCATACGCACGCGGATCCGGCTCATCTATTCCACGAGGCTTGCATGCTCGCTTCATTATGCCCAGATATGCACGGCTTAACCCGTGTGGGCGCTACTCCTCCTCGAGGGCAGCGATGACCTCGTCGGTCATGTCCATGGTGCTGTAAACATCCTGGACGTCGTCGAGCTCCTCAAGACGGTCGATGAGGCGCTGGACCTTCTTGGCGTCGGTACCGGAGACCTCGGTCGGGGTAGTCGGGACCATGGTGGTCTCGGAGCCCTTGACCTGGACGCCCTGCTCCTCGAGCGCCTTGGAGACAGCCATGACGTCGTTAGCAGCGGTCCAGACGATCCACTCCTCGCCGGCGTCCTCGTAGTCCTCGCCACCGGCCTCGGCGATGGCCATCATGAACTCATCCTCGTCACCGGCAGGACCGTTGGCGATCATGGTCTCCTTCTTGGCGTTCTCGTCCAGGATCTCCTTGGCGACGACGATCTGGCCCTTGCGCTCAAACTGGAAGGCGACGGAGCCCGAGGTGCCCAGGTTACCACCAGCGTGGGAGAAGGCGGAACGGACATCAGCGGCGGTACGGTTGCGGTTGTCGGTCAGGCAGTCGACGTAGACGGCGACACCGGCGGGACCGTAGCCCTCGTACACGATGTTCTCGTAGACAGCGGCGTCGGCACCCGAACCGAAGGCCTTGTCGATAGCGGACTTGATCTTGTCCTTGGGCATGGACTGAGCCTTGGCCTTAGCAACAGCAGCAGCGAGGCTGGCGTTGTTCTCGGGCAGCGGGTCACCGCCGAGACGGGCAGCAACGGTGATGTTGCGGCTCAGCTTGGAGAAGAGGGCGGAACGCTTGGCGTCCTGCGCGCCCTTACGATGCTTGGTTGTGGCCCACTTAGAGTGTCCGGACATACGTGTCTCCTATCGGTTTCGACCTAAAGCCCAGCGCAGATGCTCGGGCAATATAAACAAACGTCGTTATGATATACCTACTGGCCTGCGAGATAAACCCCAAAATGAAGGCGTCGTGATGATACAGCCCCTTGGTGCAAAGTAACCTGTCCCCTTTGCACCAAATTAGGACCAGAGGAGGTCGCTGCGGGTGATGGTGGCGCCGATGGCAAAGGGCATGCAGGCGATGACCGGATACAGGTAGCGCATGTAGGTCGAGCCGTTGCAGGGACCGATCAGGCACACGGCGAGCACGCCCAGCAGCGGCACCCAAATGGCCAGCCCGCGCCACGAATGACGACGTAGCAGATAGACCACCACGGCGATCATGATCCACACATAGGTGGCCGAGCTCATGGTGAGCGAGATAAACGGGATGCGCTGCACCGCCACGCGATACAGGTTGATCAGGTGGTCGCACCAGCGCACAACCTTGCTATCGACCGGATGGAAGTCGAAGTACTTGAGGTTATCGGGCTTTGCCATAATCTCGGCACTGCGCGCCGTGCTGTAGACCCACGCATCGCGGGCACTCGGATAAAAGTAGCCGTAGTAGTTATTGATGAGCGCCGAGATATAGCACTCGGGATCCTTTTTGAACATCTGGGCCCACACCTCAAAATAGGCCTTGATGTCCTCCTGCGAGGCGTACTCGTTGAAGCAATTTTTGACAGCGTCCGACTTATCCGGGTTGTAACGGCGGCCCAGATTCTCGTACTTGAGCACACGGTCGATCACGGCACGCTCTTCGTCGGTCACCAAGCCGTCGCAAGGAGCCTCCACGATGGTGCCGTCCTCCTTAACCGTGGGGTTGACACCCGAGTTGAGGCCGTCGTGCTTTTGGACGAAACGAGCCGTCTGCTGGAACGGAATCGAGAGGATTTCGCGCTTGGAACCAGGCGTGATGTCGTGCGCCGGCATAAAGACCTTGGTGAAGTACATATTGGAGGCAAGACAGAGCGCAAGCACCGCAAGAACGCCCACCCAGCGGAAACGCGGGATGGCGCCCGAAGGCTCAGCACCAGCCTGTTTGGCCGCACGACGAGCCACATGCGCGTCCCACGCGCAAAACGCCGCCGCGATCACGCATGCCGCCAGGGGAAACACCAGGCCGCCATTGCGCAGAAACGTGGAACCCATGGCGCCCAGAGCGAGCAGCAGCCAGTCGTGGCGCGCAAAGAGCACAGGCCTCTGTTCGCCTGCACACTCGACATTGGCATCGCGACGGGGCAGGCCGCAGGCCACGAGCTTCACGGTCTGCACCAACAGCACCAAAAACGCGTCGGCAAACAGCACGTCTTTGGTAAGCAAGGCCGCGTAGTTGGAGAACATGGGCATAAACACAAAGAACAGCAGGATTACGCCGCGGACCGGCAGGCTCACGCCTAGCTTGCGCAGCGACGAGATGGAATAGGCCATGCAGGCGGCCGTAATGACGAACTGAGCGCAGGTGTAGATGGCAAGACCTGCGTTGGCGCTGTTGAACAGTGAAAGCCCCAGCTGGACGCACGAACCGATGATAGCCGTATGCACCACGGGGTGATGTCCGTTGAGCAGCACATTGGGATTGAGCAGACGCAGGTAGTCACTCGTGCCGTTGGGGTAGTTGAACCACTGGCGAATCTGCGCACCCGTATCTCCCATAAAAAGGCCGGGCAGCGAAGCGATGAGCGTGGGCGCCCAGGCGACCATAAGCACCAGGAAGGGCCCGGCAAAGGGATGGACCGAGAGCACGGCGTGAGCCACACGCCATACGCGGCCAAAGTGCGCTTCAGAAAACGGAATGCGCCGAGAGCTCAGCCAATCTAGACACTCAAAGGTAAGGTAGAAGGCAACGACCGCCAAGAGCATCCAGCCCACACCGCCTATCCAGGCGCAGATGATGCGGGCCTTGTCGCCGAGCACGATCTCGGCCGAATCGGTGAGGTCGTAGCTGCGTCCAAACACCATGCAGACGGCAAAGAGCAGCGACGGAAGGATCACCGAGGGACGCCAAGCGTCGCCGCGGCCAAAGAAAACGTAGCGAAACGGCAGGGTGAGCAGGCAGGCAAGCGCAAGCAGCATGACCGCGTCGGTATGGCCGGCAAACGAGAGGAGCACCTCGTAGCACACGTACAGCATGCCCGTCGCCTTGGGGTCGATCGCCAGGACCGCATTGCTCGACACCGGGGCGGGATCGATGGAAAACGCCGTGGTCGCCAACAGCGCGAGCAAAAATGCGATGAGGGTCTGCTTGGCGGGATAGCGCTTAAACCAGACGATGCGGGCAGCGTCGCGCGCAGCCGTTGTGGAGAGGTCGGAATCCTTCACAGTCCGAAAGCCTTTCTAGAAACCTGCCAAAAAGGGACAGGTTTATTTTGGCAGGTTTTATCTGGG
>JAXJLC010000111.1:0-4078 GCA_036297365.1 Collinsella sp. | reverse complement strand
CGTCCTCGACCTCGCGCGGGCTCATCTTGCCGTGTGCCACGCCCACGCGCGCCTCGGGCGCGGCCTCATGCACGCGAGCCACGGCGTCATCGATGGTCTTAACGCGGTTGGACACGTAGTACACCTGGCCGCCGCGGCCCACCTCCAGGCGAATCGCCGCGCTCACCACATCGGGGTCGTACTCCCCCACGTGCACGATCACGGGACGACGCCCGGTCGGCGGTGTGGTGATCAGGCTCATGTCGCGCACGCCGCTCGTGGCCATCTGCATGGTTCGCGGAATAGGCGTTGCCGAAAGCGTGAGCACGTCGATTTGCTCGCGCAGGTTCTTGAGCTGCTCCTTGTGCTGCACACCAAAACGCTGCTCCTCGTCGATGATCACCATGCCCAGGTTCTTGGGGTTCACGTCGGCAGAAAGCAAGCGGTGCGTGCCGATGAGCACGTCGATCGTGCCCTCGGCAAACGCCTTAAGCGCGCGCTTTTGCTGCGCCGGGGTGCGGAAGCGGCTGAGCACTTCGACCTCGAGGCCAAACGGGGCAAAGCGCTCAAAGAACGTCTCATAGTGCTGCTGGGCCAGAATGGTCGTGGGGCAGAGCACCATGACCTGGCGGCCGGAGTCCACGCACTTAAACGCCGCGCGCAGGGCAACCTCGGTCTTGCCAAAGCCCACGTCGCCGCACAGCAGGCGGTCCATGGGCTTGGGCGCTTCCATGTCGGCCTTGATGTCGGCAATAGCCTCCAGCTGGTCGCGCGTCTCGTCGTAGGGAAAGCTCTCCTCCATCTCGATCTGCTCGGGCGTGTCGGGCGGGCAGGCGATACCGGTAATCGACGAGCGGCGTGTATACAGGTCGACCAGGTCAAACGCCAGCTTTTTGGCATTCTTGCGCGCCTTGTTGGTAGCCCGCGTCCAGTCGGCGGTGTTGAGCCTGGTCAGGCGCGGCTTGTCGCCGTCGGGGCCAACATAGCGCGTGATGCGGTCGACCTGCTCGAGCGGCACGTAGAGCTTGTCGCCGTCGGCATATTCCAGCAAAAAGTAGTCGCGCTCCTTGCCGCCCACTTCCTGGCGCGCGATCTCGCTAAAGAGCGCGATGCCGTGAGTGGCGTGCACCACGTAGTCGCCCGGCTTAAACGGAAACGTGATCTGCGTAATGTCCACCTTGCGGCGGCTGCGCGCGCGGTTGGCATCCATACGGGCGTTGAGGTCGGCGATCGAGAACACGGCCAGGTTGGCATCGGGCACCACCACGCCCTGTGGCAGGGCAGCGTCCACAAAGGTCACGCGCCCGCGCGAGATGGTGGGCACGGCGGCACCGGCGGCAGCCTGGGCGGCACCCGCCTCGAGCGAGCGGGCGTTGAGTGCATCGGCCCTACGCTCGCGAATGGAAGCATGGGCCTCCTGGCGTGCGGCACGGTCGGCGGAATCCGCCGCTGCCACGCGTACGCGCTCGCCGATAGCGCCGGCATTTTCGGGCGCGGCGGTCAGCGATTCCTCAAAGGTAATGCCCTCGTCGCCAAAGGTGAGCTCCATCGACTCGCGCGCACCGCGGTCGGGGATGGCAAACACGCAGGCATAGCGCTTGCCCACGACCTCCTGGATGCGCGTCATAAAGCGATTGTCCGAGCCCGCAATGGCCGGCTGCTCAATCTTGAGCTCTGCCGTCACCGCACCGCCGGCACGGATGAGGCTCACGTAGTTCAGGCGCTGCTGGGAACCAAAGTCGAGTTGCTGGGCACGCACGTACAGACCGTCCAGGCGGTCGACACCCGCCTCGCCGGCACGTGCCTCGATATCCTCGTAGGCGTGCAGGCAATCGTCGAACAGCGAGCGCGGCTCGGACAGGACCACGAGCGCCTTGCCGCTCACATGCGATAGCGGGCTCACGGTCTGGCCGTACATCACCGGCAAAAAGCGGTCGAGCTCAGGCGTGACGATGCGCGCATCCACCATCTCGAGCAGCGCCGCCAACTTGCTGTCGTCCTGGCTGGCGCGGTAGAGCGCCACATGCATGTTGTGGACGGCCTCGTCGGTAAGCGCCAGCTCACGGCACGGGAAGATCTCGATGCTGTCCTCGTTGCCGATGGTCTGGCCCGTTGAACTCACCATGCGGCGGATGCGGTCGATCTCGTCGCCAAAGAACTCAATACGCACGGGCGCCTTTTCCTGCGCCGGAAACACCTCGACGGTGTCGCCGTGCACACGGAACAGGCCAGGCGCGTCGGCGGCGCCGGCATTGGTGTAGCCCATGCCCACCAGGCGCTGCGGCACCTCGTCAAAAGGAATCTCCTCGCCCACCGCAAAAGTAGTGGACTCCCAGTAGCGGCTCTCGACCGGCGGCACGCAGCGCAGCAGCGCGCGAGCCGAGGCGACCATGATGCAGTTGTCCCCGCGCACGATACGCCCGAGCGCCTCGCAGCGCTGGGCCACCACGGCGTCGTCGGGCGCCTGCTCGCGCCAAGGGTAGTCCTTGCGCTCGGGAAAGCGGCACACGTGCGCCAGGCCCACATAGGCGGCCAGACTACGTGCGGCACGATCGGCCGCATCCTCGCCACTCACAATGTAGACCGTGGGGCGCGGACGACGCGCGAACTGGGCGGCCGCCATAAGTGTTCGGCCCGACTGAGACACGGCCAGCGTCACGTCCTCGCCAGAATCGAGCCCGGCCTCGACGGTCTGCAGTGCCTCGGCAGTGTAGAGCTGCGCGGCTATACGGTGAATGAGCATGCTGTTCCTCCGGCATTGCAACGCCAAAAGCCCGCCGAGGCAAGCTCGGCGGGTCGTTCGTCAAATTCGTTGCCTGTCATGGTAGCGCATGGAGAGGACTCCAGCTCAAGCGTACGCCCAGCCCCGCAACAAAAACGCCAGATAGAACTGGACTCGCCGGCTTCGCCAAAATCTCCCCGTCACGTCAAACGCCGCAACCACGGAAGGCTCCCCAAGAAACGGCTATTCCTCAAAAAAGCTCGCAACGTTCAAACGGCTCGTCCACTCTCCTATGGTGTTGGCAAAGCCCACACGTGTGTACACGCCTGCAAAACGGCCGCGATACAGATACAAGCCTTCCATATTAGAAGCGGGCGCAAAACCAAGATCATCCACAAGTCCTTTGGGCGCCTCTCCTCGATGCGGCCCATCGACAAGCGTTCCGCGCAAGCAGGGAGTCTGATACTGCTGAGCATACTCCTGTACAATCGCCCCAGCGGCCGCAGCACGAGTAAGCACCTGGGACCATTCCTGTTCCGTGGCATCCAAACCAGCGACAACGCCAACCGCATTGTAGCCGCCGCACGGCTTGACGATCCATCGGTCCTTTTCGGCAAATCTCGACAACTGGGTGCTTTCGTCCAAAATCTCGGTATAGGGCACATGCTCCCGTACAAACGATTGCTCCTCCGGGCTCAACAAGGACTGCCCGGCTCGAGACCACAGAAATGCAAATACGGTCTTAGTCGCACACGGCCACGTTCTAAATCCCCCGACGATGCACGCAATCCCTTCTTGAGCCGCCTCAATTAAGGCCGAGCGTCCATCGCACGGCTTATCCCACAACTCGCCGGTCACCGCGCGCCGCCAGACGCAATCAATAGGACCAGCGGCATCGCACAGGCACCTAGCACCGCTTTCGCCTTCGCCAATCCGCAGGTCGCGCACATCCGCAAAGCGTGCGGCTACACCCCGCCGCCTCATAAGGTCGACAAAATGAGCCGCATCTTCCGAGTCGATGCTTTCCGAATAGTCGACGATTGCCACCGAAGCGGGACATTTCTTTGATTGCGGTGCATAGAGCCCCTCGTCAACGCGGGCCCCGTCGTCCAATCGTGCACTATCCTCGGTGCGGCGAGGATGGGCCAGCTTCCACTCTGCATAGGTCTCAAACAATGCATCTATCCAGTCGTCGCACAAATCGTACTGCCGAAAGCCGGGGTGGTCGGATGCAAACTCCTCAAAGGAAGGCGTCGTTCGCACTGCCTGACAGACCGCATCGGTCACTACCATTCCGGCACTGCCGTCGGTATTGAGCTCGCAAAACGTATACGAACCGGTGTCCTCGTCAAGAAAGATATCAACGCGCGCAAGGGG
>JAXJLC010000110.1:0-4385 GCA_036297365.1 Collinsella sp. | reverse complement strand
TCTCCAGATCGCTCATCGCGATTCCTTTCTAACAAATGAGAAATAGGCGATTCCTGATTCCCATTTTGTCACTTACGACCGTCCTGGTTTCCCAAGTGCGGCAGATTGCCCCGAAAGAGGAGCGCCGCGTACTAAATGTACGCAAGCGACGATTGAGGGGCAAGGTGCCGTGCTTGGGGAAGCAGGACTACGCTGCCACCATTCGCCTCTGATACGCCCTCACCAGCAACGAGATACCAAAGTTGAGCACAAAGTACATCGCAAACACCAGGCCGTAGAGCATAAGCACCTGCGATAGGTCGATCGCGTGGGCCATCACGACGTTTGCCGTGTACATGAGCTCGGCCACGTTAATGCCCGAAAGATACGAGCTGTCCTTGATGACAGTCGTGCACTGGCTAAACAGCGCCGGAATGATCGTCTTAAACGTCTGCGGCAGAATGATGTAGCGCATGGTGGCAAAGAAGCCGAAGCCCTGGCTCTGCGCTGCCTCAAACTGGCCGCGCGGAATCGAGTTGAGGCCACCGCGCACAATCTCGGCCATAACAGCGCTGGTAAACAGCGTAAAGGCGATGGTCGAAATCACAATGTCCAAACCCTGCACCGTAAAATAGATAAACAGGATCCACAGCAGGTTCGGCGTGCAGCGGAACAGCTCGATATAGGCGCTCACCAAAATACGGAACGGGCGGGGCGCATAGCTTTTAACGAGTGCCAGCACCGTGCCAAAGATGAGCGAGAAAAAGATCGACAGCGCCGAGATCTCGATCGTCTTAACAAAGCCGCCCCAAATGTAGAGCAGGTTGGTCGCGTTGAAGATTTCCATGCGCTAGGCCTCCTCTACGTTGTCGAGCCCCAGCTCGGCCAAGCTCACACCGCGCGGACGCTCCTTTGAGCGGCGCTCGAGCCACTGCACCAGCATGGCGAGCGGAAAGCAGATGATGAAGTACATAAGGCAGCAGACGATGTATCCCTGCAGGTAACCGTACAGACTCACAAAGTTGTCGGAACGGTACATAAGGTCGCCGCCGGCCACAAGCGCCAGCACCGACGTATTCTTGACCAGGTTGAGCGCCTGGTTACACAGCGGCGGCAAAATGATCTTGAATGTCTGGGGCAGCACGATGTACCAGTACGCCTGCGCACGGGTGAAGCCCTGGCTCTGGGCCGCCTCCATCTGACCGCGCGGAACCGCCTCGATACCGGTGCGGATGACCTCCGAAATGTAGGCCGCGTGATACAGACCCACGCCCAAGAAGCCCAGCACGAACGGCGCGATGCGCACCGGCTGGTCGGCACCGGTTATGGCCTGCAAAAACTGCGGTCCGGCCATGTACATAAAGAGCACCTGCACGGGCAACGGGGTGTTCTGGTAAAACTCCACGTACACGCGGCTTATGGCGCGCAACACGCGCGAGCGAGTGGTAGAGAACACACCCAGTAGCGTGCCCAGCACCAGCGACAGCAGCAGGCCGGCAACAACCACCTGTAGCGTCACGCCAAAGCCCTCCCAGAAGGGCCCCATGTTTTGAAATGTCGTCGGCCAACGGTCGGCGTCAAATAATCCTTCGAGCATTTGATTCCTTCCTTGGACGATGCGCCTATACAAGACCCCAGGTCTTGACCTCTTGGTCGAGCCAGCCGTCGGCCAGGCGATCGCAAATCACCTGATCGACCACGGCCGAAAGGTCGCAGCCCTTCTTGGTCGCCACGCCGTAGCCCTGCTCGCCAAACTTGACCTCGGGCTGCAGCAGCTCAACGGTCTCGTTCATGTAACCGGCCAGCGTGGAGCGGTCCATGGCAAAGACGTCGATATTGCCGGCGTCGAGCGAACTCTTGATGATTGGGTAGCCGCTAAAGGCCCTAAACTCGGGCTTACAGCCAAAGCCGTTGTCCTTAATCATCTGCTCGATCAGGCCCTGCGTGGTAGCACCCTGGCTCACGCCGATGATCTTGCCGTCCAGGTCCTCAATCGAGGTAAAACCCGAACGCTTCTTGACCATGAGTCCCACGTAGTCGGTGCGGTACGGCGTCGAGAAATCCCAGCTCTTCTTGCGCTCGTCGGTGATAGTGTAGGTCGCCGCGACCACGTCGAGTTGGCCGTTATCGATCAGCGGGCCGCGCGTCTTGGGCGTTACGTCGGTAAACTCGACAAGCTCCTGGGCGCGGGCCTCCTTGTAGTTCACGCCAAAGACGGCAGCGGCGATCTGGTAGCACAAATCGACTTCCATACCCTCAAAGCGGCCCTTGGCGGTGTCGTAATAGCCATAGCCGGGAACATCCTTCTTAACGCCGGCATTCAGATGGCCACGCGACTTGATGGCCGCAAGCTTGGACCCCTTGTCGGAGCCCTCGCCGCTGGTGGAGGTGCCGCAACCGGTAAGCGCGGTCCCCGTCAGCGCAAGCATACCGGCGCCCGCCAGCTGCAAAAAGTGACGGCGCGACACGGCCGCCCTCGTCATATCCGTCATGTCCATCACCGCGCCTAGTGCAAAATCTTGGACAGAAACTCGCGGCAGCGCGGGTTCTCGGGGTTATCGAAGAAGTGCTCGGGCGTGCCCTCCTCCAGAATGCGGCCGTCCTCCATAAAGATGACGCGGTCGGCCACCTGGCGCGCAAAGCCCATCTCGTGCGTCACGCAGATCATGGTGATGTCCTCCTGCGCGAGCTCAATCATAACGTCCAGAACCTCCTGGACCATCTCGGGGTCGAGCGCCGAGGTCGGCTCGTCAAACAGAATGATGGGCTGCTTGGTGCACAGAGCACGGGCGATGGCGATGCGCTGTTGCTGACCACCCGAGAGATTCTGCGGATACTCGCCGGCCTTATGAGCCATGCCGACGCGCTTGAGTGCGGCGATGGCGATCTCGGTCGCCTCCTCCTTGCTCTTCTTTTGCAGCTTGATGGGCGCGAGCGTCAGGTTGCCGAGCACCGTCATGTTGGGATACAGGTTGAACTGCTGAAACACCATGGAGCTGTACTTGCGAGCCATCTCCAGGTGGTTCTTTTTGGTGAGCGGCGTACCGTCGATAACGACCTCGCCCGACGTGGGCTCCTCCAGATAATCGACGCAACGGATGAGCGTCGACTTACCCGAACCGGAAGGCCCGATCATTACGAGCTTCTCGCCGCGTTTGACGGTGAGGTTGATATCTTTGAGCACATGCAGGTCGCCAAAGTACTTGTTGAGATGCTTGATCTCGATCATGTCTGCCATGAATGTCCCTTCCCTGCGTTTACACGAGTTGAACTATTGTACGGAAAGAACCGCGTTTCCGCAGCCCGCACTACATTCCCGTAAAGAACCCGCAACCTTTAACCCACTCATTGGGAGAACCCACTCATTGGGGACAGACTTAAATGAGTGCCCGCTCATTCGGCACTCATTTAAGTCTGTCCCCAATGAGTGCCCAGCCCAGCAAAAAGGGGCGCGACCATGGCGGCCACGCCCCCTCAACATCAACTATGTACCGCTCGGCCCCTACGCAAGTTTGGCGCCGACGATCTTTGCTGCGGCCGGCTTATCGAAGTTGCCGCCGGTGGCCTTGCCCAGGGCACCCATGACCTGGCCCATCTGCTTCTTGGACGTGGCGCCCAGCTCGGCGATAACCTGCTCGATCAGAGCCTCGAGCTCCTCGCCCGAAACCTGCGCGGGCAGCAGGCTTTCCAGAATCTTGACCTGCTCGGTCAGGTTGTCGGTACGCTCCTGGTCGGTGCCGGCCTTGATGGACATCTCCAGCGTCTCGCTCGTCTGCTTAATCAGACGCTTGATCATGCTGTTGACGTCTTCCTCGGTCACATCGCGGCGCTCGTTAACCTCGATATTCTTCACCTCGGCCTTGACCTGGCGAATGATGGACAGGCGAACCTTGTCCTTGGCCTTCATGGCCGCGATCATTTCCTTCTGCAGCTCTTCGTTGGTCATCTGCAAATCCTCTCTAATAGCGTGGGCGGCACTCGCGCGAGCACCGCCCCATGATTACTCAGTCGTCGACGAATCGTCGGTCGAGCTCTTGGTGACGCCCTTCAGGCTGACGTTGTATGGCACGTCTTTGGGCATGGGATTAACGGTGATGTCGGCATCCTTCTTGTACTGCTCTAGCCACTCGCTGTACGCAGTGCTGGCCGCTTGCGTCTTCACCACGTTGGAGACGTACTTCTTGATGGCCTTGGGTACCTGGTTGATGTCATCGACCTGATTATCGACATGGAAGTAGTCGGTGCACTTGATGATGTGGTAACCATAGGTCGACTCGACGACTTCGCTCACGTCGCCCTTGTTGAGTCCCTCGAGCGCCGTCTGGTAGCTGTCGACAAAGGTGGTGAGCTTATCCCAGCCCACATCGCCCTTCTTCTCCTTGGAACCGGTGTCCTCGGAGTACTGC
>JAXJLC010000109.1:0-2518 GCA_036297365.1 Collinsella sp. | reverse complement strand
GGTACAGGAACGGCGATTTAACGTATTTGACCTCGACGGGCGTGGCGTGCACGGTGCTCTCACCGGACAGATGCAGACTCGGGCTGAGCGGCGCCACAATATGCGTCTCGCGCTTGTCGCTAAACACCACCGCGGCCGCGCGGCCCGTCTGGCCGTTTACGGCGATGCGCACCTGCTCGCCGTCGCGGCTATCCGTTGCCGGACGGTCGACAAAGTACACCGGCACCATAACTAGGCCGTCCTTGTGCTTGCGGGCCTTGCGCGCCCAGGTGCGGATGCTCTTTTTATTGAGCCCCAGTACAGCCTCGGCGTCGTTGCCCGCAACGTCGAGCGCCAACTTATCAATGACCACCTGGTCCTTGGTAGACGCATCGACGGAGACGACGCGAAAGTCGCCTTCCTGCATGGCGGGATCGAACGGACCGACCTTGGCAAAGTCCCACGGCTCCAAAATGCCCAGGAGGCGAACGTCCAGGTAGTTTGCCCTGGGATACGCCCAGTCGAGCACCTCGTAGTACACCAGGGTCTCCTTGCTCAGGCCCTTGACCGGGAAGGACGCCATCATGCGCAGGTCCGCCAGCGCCATGGGGAAATAGAAGAGCATCATGTCGTTTTGGATCGCATCTTCCACGTCGTGCCCGGCAAAGGCGTCGGGGTACTGGCGCACCAGCTGCAGTGCGTTGGCACGTGCCTGCTGCGGCGAGATTTCGCAGGGAATGCCCTGCTCCGGCACATACTCTGCACCCACGCCCATGGTCAGACGCTTGCTGAAGGTACCGGGCTTGAGCAGGTCGGCAATGCCGATCTTGTTGCCGCAGGACGGGCACTCAAACACACGCTGCGTTGACTCGCCCTCAAAGGACGCTCCGCAGAAGGGGCAAGGAATGCTCACATGCGTAGCCTCTTGGAACTCTTGCGCCGTGCCGCGATCCTCCCACAGCAGATGTTCCAGGACCGACTGATTGCGCCAGTGCGAATTGAAGAAATACCAGTCCGGGTCCTCCGGGCGCTCGAGTTGCGACACATGCGTGAGCTTGAGCAGTCCATCCACCACCGTCAACGGCGTATGGCGAATGCCCAAAGCGCTCTTGGGCTCTCCGGCGTCCCCCTGCCACGGAATGACCGCACCGCAATAAGCGCACTCAAAGCTGCGCTTAGCTTGGTGTGTGTACATAGGGCCGCCGCAGTTTTGACATTTAATGGCAAACATCTCGTCCATGGAAACGTCCTCCTTTGCACAGGGGCTGTCGGCATTAAGTATGTCGATCAAACAGGCACATGCCCATACCCATGTGGCCCAAAATGGACCACCCAGGCAGACGAGAAGGCTCGCTCGTTAGCACCGGCAGACTATTGCTGCATTTTCTGAGCATCGGTGCACGGCGCCCCCGCGCGAGCTACACTATCCCCTTAAACATGATTGTGAGGACGACCGCTATGCTATTTGTAAATCGGCTGGTACATACGCTTGTTCCCGGCAGCGAGGACGAGCCGGTCGATGCATCTTGCCGCACCAACGCGGGTTTTACCGCAAGCCTCATCTGCATTGGACTCAACATCACCCTGTGCCTGGCCAAGGGCATCGCGGGCCTGCTCGCCGGCTCCGTCTCCCTCATCGCCGACGCTTTCAACAACCTCTCCGATGCCTCGAGCAACATCGTGAGCCTGCTCGGGTTCCGCCTTGCTAGCCGCCCGGCAGACGAAGGCCACCCCTATGGTCACGGCCGCTATGAGTACCTAGCCGGCCTGTTCGTCGCCGTCCTGGTTTGCGCCGTCGGCATCAACCTGATCCTCGAGTCGGTCACCAAGATCATCAAGCCTTCCCCCACCGCTTACACGTTCATTTCCCTTGCGGCACTGGCTACGTCC
Organism: Collinsella sp.; assembly: GCA_036297365.1. GTDB lineage: Bacteria > Actinomycetota > Coriobacteriia > Coriobacteriales > Coriobacteriaceae > Collinsella. Next base: position 649 of record JAXJLC010000109.1, on the reverse strand, counting down.
ATGCTCGTAAAGCTCTGGATGGCCGCGTTCAACCGCACGCTGGGTAACCGCATCGATTCCGAAACGCTCATCGCCACGGCGCAGGACTCCAAAAACGACGTCATCACCTCGGGCTCGGTCTTGGTGGCGGCGCTTATTTCGCAGACGACCGGCTTTGACCTCGATGGCTGGGCAGGCCTGGGTGTGGGCATCTTCATCTGCATCAGCGGCATGGGCCTAGTGCGCGACGCCATCAGCCCATTGCTGGGGCAAGCGCCCGACCCCAAGCTCGTCCAGGCAATCCGCGATAAGATCATGTCCTATCCGCAGGTCTTGGGCACACACGACCTGATGGTGCACGACTACGGCCCCGGTCGTCAGTTTGCCAGCGCCCACGTGGAGATGCCCGGCGAGGGCGACGCATTTGAGCACCACGAGATTTTGGACACCATCGAGCACGACATCAAGCGCCAAATGGGCATCGATATCACGCTGCACTGCGACCCCATCGCCACCACCAGCGACGACCTGCGCAGCTGGGTCAAGCGCGGCGTCATGCAGATCGATCCCGCGCTCTCCATCCACGACCTGCACGAGCACGACGGGTTCGTTTCGTTTGACCTGGTGCGTCCCGACGGCTTTGACATATCCGACGAGGAGCTGCTGGAGC
>JAXJLC010000108.1:0-1567 GCA_036297365.1 Collinsella sp. | reverse complement strand
GTCGAGCTGCAGACCCGAATCCACGTACATGTCGTCGAAATACACCGCGGCCTGGAGTGGCACCTCGTTGCATGCCAAACGCTGCGGGTCGTAGATCTTGTCCCAGCTTGTGTCTTCCATCAGCAGGTCCATCGCGGGCTTGAAGGGCTTAAGTTCGGGCATCTGCTCGAACATCCACGGGAACATGGCCTCGCCGGTAAACATGAGCGGGCGCGCGAGCGTGTCGAACTCGGCGCGGTGTGCCTTTTCCTCTGCCGCGGCCCAGCGAATGGGCATGGTGTCGCCATCGGCGTAGATGAACTCTTGCAGCGTCCAGTACAGAGGATTCGTGCGCGTGTTGGTGCGCTCGAAAGCGCGCATCAAAAAGCTATCGGATACTGAGGCACCGCAGCTCAGCGTGCCGTCGCCGTTAACAAAAGCGTGATCGATGATCCAATGCATGCGCTCAAAGCTCGGCTTCATGCCAAAGTCGCTGCCCATAAGCTGTAGACGCTCCACCGTCATTGGCGAGCCGTCGGGCAGCACGGGCTTCTGCTCCTCAAGCGCATCGGCAAGAACCGCCACACGCTCGACGTCGGCGGGGTAGCGGTCGTAATACTGCCGCGTCTTGGCGGCCATGCGCGGGAAGGTGTGCGCGTAGACCTCGTTGGCGCTCGCCGGGACGTGGGGGATGCCGCCGCAGGTAAAGCTCGCCGCCACGCCCTCGGGGAAGAGCGACAGATAGCTCAGCGTCAAAAAGCCGCCGTAGCTTTGGCCGAGCGTGACCCACGGCTTGCCGCCAAAGCCCACCAGGCGCAGGTACTCAAAATCGCGCACGATGGAGCTGGCGAGGTGGCGCTTGAGGAAGTCCGCCTGCGAGCGTGCGGCATCGGAGCCGGCCGCCGTCGCGCGCTCGCCTAGAGCCGCGATCGTGCGCCCGTCTACACAGCTGCTGCGCCCGGTGCCGCGCTGGTCGGGAAGGACCACGCGGAAGTGCTTGACGGCCTCCTCGATCCAGCCGTCGCTTGTGGGCGACAGCGGACGCGGACTCTCGCCGCCGGGGCCGCCCTGCAAAAACAGGAGCAGTGGCAGATCGTCGTTGATGCGGTCGGGCGCGCAAACCACGCGGTAGATGAGCTTGATGCTCTCGGGCGCGCCGGCGATGGGTGCCGGCATAGCGCCGCGGCGCATGGTGCTGCCGACGGCCAGGAGCATCGGCTCCAGGCCGCGCCAGTCAAGGGGGACGTCGATGCTGTGGTCCTCGACATAGAGGCCGGGGACGTGGTACGAAGTGATGAGGGCCATGCGGTACTTCCGTTCGTTGCGGTGTTTCGGGTTGACCAATTCTACCGCCGCGCGCGAGGGCATGCACAAATCGGCTACCATGGTGGGCAAACATCTAAGAGAAAGGGCCGCCCATGTCGGTCGATATAGCTACGTATGTCCACGATCTCGCCGTTGCCGCCAAGGCAGCGTCGACCTCGCTTGCCACGGCGAGCGATGAGCAGCGTCAGGAGGCCGTGTGCGCCATGGCCGCAGCGCTGCGCGACGGTGTCGATTCCATCGTTGCCGCCAACGAGCTCGATAT
>JAXJLC010000107.1:0-1564 GCA_036297365.1 Collinsella sp. | reverse complement strand
TGCTGCGGCGCTGCGCGGCGATGGCCACGCTCATAAAGAACTCGTCCCAGCTAATGACGTCAAGGCGCTTGCCTGACGAAGTTTGATGAAGATCGTCCGACATGACAGACACCTCCGTAATCGCAATAGTTTGACCCATTGTAGCAGGTGAAAGGTGGGGGCGTTTGTCCCACCGGCGCCCTCACCTTTACACGCGGCGGGGCTTTTGGTTGATGCGGTAGAGCTCGGCCAGTCCTCGCAACGTCAGCGCATCATCGACTGTCAGACTGTGACCGACCAGCGACGCAAGCGCCTCGGCATCGTCGCCGGTAATGACGATGGGCACGTCGCCCTCCCCCGCGGCCTTGGTCGCGCGCATCTCGGCGAGCACCATGTCGAGCATGCCGTCGATGCGGGCTACCTCGCCCAAGACCACGCCCGAGCGCATGGCCTCGCGCGTGTTGCGACCGATCACATGCGTTGGCGCCGAAGGCTCGACCTGAGGCAGGCGCGCCGCAGCGGCCGAGAGCGAACGGGCGCCGAGCGCCAGCCCCGGCGCGATAACGCCGCCGACAAAGGTACCACGCGCGTCGATGACCTCGATATTGGTCGTGGTGCCCAGGTCGATCACGATGCACGGAGAGCCGTAGACGGCACGGGCCGCCACGGCGTCGGCGATGCGGTCGGGGCCGATCTCGGCCGGGTCGTCGTAGTGGACGGGCATGCCAGTCTTGAGGCCCGGACCCACGGTGAGCACGCGCCCCGTGCAGGTACGGGAAAGCGCCGCCTTCCATGGGCGTTCGAGCGCCGGCACCACGCAGCTCAGCACTGCGGCCGCGGGAACGAGTGCACCCGGCACGCCCGCATCGGCTGACAGCGCGCCCATGACCTGCGCGAGCCTCATACGAGCCTCATCGGCCGTGATGCTCGACGGCGTCGTGATCTCGCACGTCGCAAGCGGACATTCCTGCGCCGCAGCCGAATCCTCGGCAAATAGGCCAAAGCGAATGAACGTGTTGCCCACGTCGACCGTCAATATATATGCGCACCCATTAAGCATCGTCGGCGCTCCTTTCGTCTGCCCAGCAGTATATCGCCCACCTAAACCAGTCATCCCAAAATGACTAGCTTGCGGCTATACTGGTGCGCGGTCGCGCGCGAGCTCACGCGGCGGCCCTTGGTAACCCGACTTCCCGCGCCGTATCCGTAGCGGCGCTCCCGGAGGAAGCGGATATACGCAAAGGAGTTTTATATGAGCAATCCCTCGAACCGTGCTTCGATGCGCGGGCAACTCACGCTGCGTGGCGTCGTCATCGGCGTCCTTGGCTGCGTGATTATCACAGCAAGCTCGGCCTACACCGCCCTCAAGATGGGCGCACTCCCCTGGCCGATCGTCTTCGCTGCCGTCATTTCGCTGTTCTTCCTTAAGCTCATGGGCAATGCCAGTCTCAACGAGGCCAACGTCACCCACACTATCATGTCCGCAGGCGCCATGGTCGCCGGCGGTCTGGCGTTTACCATCCCGGGCGCCTGGATGCTGGGCTATGCCGACCAGATCAGCTGGCTCGACATGTTTATCGTGGCA
>JAXJLC010000106.1:0-3876 GCA_036297365.1 Collinsella sp. | reverse complement strand
TCTTCAGCCAGCCCCATGTGGCAGCCGGCATCGCATTGACCTGCTCAAGGGTGGTAGCAGCGGTGTTCGTGGTCTGGTTCATTATCCGATCGCTCCTTCCATCTCGAGCTTGATCAGGTTGTTCATCTCGACGGCGTACTCCAGCGGCAGCTCCTTGGAAACCGGGTTGGCAAAGCCGTTGACGATCATGGTACGGGCTTCTTCCTCCGAGATACCGCGGCTCATCAGGTAGAACACCTTATCGTCGCCGATGCGGCCGATGGTGGCCTCGTGGCCGATGTCGACGTTCTTGGCGCGGATGTCCATGGCCGGAATAGTGTCGGAGCGGCTTTGGTCGTCGAGCATCAGCGACTGGCAGCTCACGGTTGCCTTGGAGCCCTCGGCCTTGGGTGTCGCCACAATAGAGCTGCGGAAGGTCTGAATGCCGCCACTCTTGGAGATGCCCTTGGTCTCGACGGTTGCCGAAGTATCGGGCGCGTTGAGCACGACCTTGCAGCCGGTATCCAGGTTCTGGCCGGCGCCGGCAAAGGTAATGCCGGTAAAGCTCGAGCGGGCGCGGCGTCCGCTGAGCACGCTCATGGGGTAGAGGTAGCCCACGTGGCTGCCGAAGGAGCCGCTGATCCATTCGATGTCGCCATCCTCGTCCACGCGCGCACGCTTGGTGTTGAGGTTGTACATGTTCTTGGACCAGTTCTCGATGGTCGAGTAGCGCAGGTGCGCGCGCTTGCCCACAAAGAGCTCGACGGCGCCGGCGTGGAGGTTGGCCACGTTGTACTTGGGCGCGGAGCAGCCCTCGATAAAGTGCAGGTCAGCGTCGTCCTCGACGATGATAAGCGTGTGCTCAAACTGGCCGGCGCCCTTGGCGTTAAGGCGGAAGTAGCTCTGCAGCGGGAAGTCCAACTTGGTGCCCTTGGGCACGTAGACAAACGAGCCGCCCGACCATACGGCGCCGTGCAGGGCCGCAAACTTGTGGTCGGTGGGCGGGATGAGCGTCATAAACTTCTCGTGGATGAGCGGCTCCCACTGCGGGTCGTGCAGGGCCTCCTCGATGCCGGAATAGACGATGCCCATCTTGGACGCCGTGTCCTGCATGTTGTGGTAGACCAGCTCGGAGTCGTACTGCGCGCCGACGCCTGCCAGGTAGCTACGCTCGGCCTCGGGGATGCCCAGGCGCTCAAAGGTATTCTTGATGTCGTCGGGCACCGACTCCCAGTCGTGCTTTTGATCGGTGTTGGGTTTGACGTAGGTGACGATGTTGTCCATGTCCAGGCCCTCGATGGAGGGACCCCACGTCGGGTCGGGGAAGCGATTGAAGATCTCGAGGGACTTGAGGCGCAGGTCGAGCATCCACTGCGGCTCGTCCTTTTTGGCGCTGATCTCGCGCACGATGTCGGGCGTGATGCCGGCGTCGAGGCGCTCGAATCCCTCCTCGCCATAGGTGAAGTCGTAGAGGCTGCGGTCGATGTCCGCGACCTCGGTGCGGTTCTTGGTCATTGCGTCGCCCCTTTACGCCTGCTGCTCGGCAGCGGCGGCCTCGGCCTGGGCGCGCTGCTCGGCGGCCTCGCGCTCGAAGGTCTCAAAGCCGTTCTTGTCGATCCAGGGGATGAGAGAGGCGTCGTCCTCGCGCACGATGTGGCCCTTGACCATAACGTGGACGCGGTCGACATCCAGGTGCTCCAAGATGCGCGTGTTGTGTGTGATGATGAGCATGGAGCCGTCGCAGCTCTTGCGGTAGGCGTCCATGCCGTGGCTGACGGTGGACAGGGCGTCGACGTCTAGGCCCGAGTCGGTCTCGTCGAGGATGGCGAGCTTGGGCTGCAGCAACAGGAGCTGGAGCATCTCGACCTTCTTCTTCTCGCCGCCCGAGAAGCCCACGCCCAGCTCGCGGTTGAGGTAGGCGGTATCCATGTTGAGCTCTGCCGCGAGCTCCTTGACGCAACGGCGGAACTCCTTGCCCTTCATCTCCAGGCCGGGGCGGCCGGCGATGCTGGCGCGCAAAAAGCTCGACAGCGGCACGCCCGGAATCTCGACCGGGGCCTGGAAGCTCAGGAACAGGCCGGCGCGCGAGCGCTTGTCGGTGGTGAGTTCAGTGATGTCCTGGCCGTCAAAGACGATGCGGCCGTCGTTGACCGTGTAAACGGGGTCGCCCATGACCAGGTGGCCGAGGGTGGACTTGCCGGCGCCGTTGGGTCCCATCAGCACGTGGGTCTCGCCGGCGGCGACGTTGAGGTTGACGTTGTGGAGGATGGTCTTTTCGTCCACGGAGGCGGTCAGACCTTCGATGGAAAGCAGCGGATTTGCGCTCATGCTGTCCCTCTCTGTATATGGTGTACTCATAGGTGTACTAAACCCTAGGAATCTTCTCGGAATAAAGTTACTATGGGTTCGGCGTTAGTCAAGGGAAAACCCGACTAATCCACTCGACTTTTTAGATGAGGGACATAAAATCAGGTTTGTTTGCCCCGCGTGCATAGGATTTGGGACAAACAAGCCTGGTTTTGTCCCAGTAACGATGGGAGGGTAGGTATGCTCATTTCTTCTAAGGGCCGCTATGCCCTCCGACTGATGATCTATATCGCGGCGCTGGGCGACGCCGAGGGCAAGATTGCCCTGCGCGAGGTTGCCGACCGCGAGCATATCTCGCAAAAGTATCTGGAGCAGCTGGTTCGTCCGCTTATGAAGGCGGGCCTGCTTAAGAGCGTGCGCGGCAAGGGCGGCGGCTACATGATGGCCAAGGACCCGGCCGAGGTGCGTGCTGGCGACATCCTGCGCGCCGTCGAGGGCAGCACGGCTCCCGTGGCGTGCGACGGCATCGACAACAGTTGCGCCCGCAGCGATCTGTGCTCGACCGTCAAGTTCTGGCGCGGTCTGGACGACGTGATCGAAAAGTACGTCGACGGCGTGACGTTGGCCGACTTGGCCGCCGTCCCCGAGATCAACTTTGACATTAAGCTGTAGGGGTGCAAATGGCATCTCTCGACAAGGTGTACAAGCAAATCGAAGTTTTTGCTCGGGAATGTGACGCCGAGAAGGTCGTGTTGTTTGGTTCTCGTGCTCGAGGCGACAACTTGCCCAAGAGCGATATTGACATCGCCGTAGCAGGTTGCCGGGATTTCGGCCGTTTCTCATATTTGATCGAGGAACATCTTGATACTCTTTTAGATGTAGATGTCGTCAATCTCGACGAGTCCCTATCGCAGCAATTGCTCGATGAGATTGCCAGGGATGGTGTGATTCTGTATGAAAAAATATGAGAACTTTGTTAGCGCCTTGGCGAATCTTGAGGATGCGCCCAATCAGGATCTCAACAATGATTTTGTTCAGAGTGGATTGATTAATAAGTTCAATCTTCAATTTGAACTGAGCTGGAAGCTCCTTAAGCGTCTGCTCGAGTATGAGGGCGCCACGCTTGCCGCGTCGGGGTCTCCTCGTGCCATCTTGAAGGAGTCGTACCGATTCTACGACTTTATTGATGAGGCGGCCTGGCTAGACATGCTCAGAGACCGCAATACGAACGTCCATATCTACGACAACAAGCTCGCTCAAGATTTGATTCAGCGCATCTTGAACGTCTATATCCCCGCTTTCTGTCAGTTGAGGGACGGGCTGATGGAGCGATACGGCGAGCTTCTGATGGCGCCCGACGACCAGTTTGTTTAATTCATTAAGATTTCGCGGAGGGTTGTTGCCGTTTACCGAGGGGTTGTTGTGCAACAACGGGCGAGCTGCAATACTGATTTTTATCTTTGCAAACTGAACTTTAACTACACCAATGCAGGGAGGATCTTATGCAGCCCAAGCATTCTGCTATTGTCGCGGGTCTGACGCTGGCGCTTTCGTTTGGCGCCGTTTCCGCGCCGGCACCCGCCGCTGCCG
>JAXJLC010000105.1:0-1768 GCA_036297365.1 Collinsella sp. | reverse complement strand
CTATAACCACTCGACTACCGATAACGATCCCGAGGGCATTGATATCAGCTCGACCGAGCTCGCCCGTCGCGGTACCACCAGCTGGCTGCCCACGACGTTCACCGATGGCGTCGAGCAGATCAAGGATGCCTGCGCCGCCATCGCCCAGGCTGACGAGGGCCGCGGCCCCGACTTCTGCGGTGCTCGCATTCAGGGCATCTACCTGGAGGGCCCCTTCTTTACCATGAAGCACGTGGGCGCGCAGAACCCCGCTTATCTTATCGATCCCTCCGAGGAGGTCTTCGATCAGTGGCAGGAGGCTGCGGGCGGTCGCATCGTTAAGAGCGCCATGGCGGCCGAGCGCGACGGTGCCGCTGCTTATGCGGCTGCTCTGAACGCCAAGGGTGTGGTGACCAGCATCGGTCACTCCGACGCCACCTACGATGAGTGCATCGCCGCCATCAACGCCGGTGCCAGCTGCTTTACGCATACCTATAACGGCCAGCGCGGGCTGCATCACCGTGAGCCCGGTGTCGTGGGCGCTGCCATGTCCACGCCCGAGACCTACGCCGAGATCATCTGTGACGGCAAGCACGTAAACCCTGCCGCCATCAAGGCGCTGCTGCAGGCAAAGGGCTGGCAGCACACGGTGCTCATCACCGACTGCCTGGGTTGCGGCGGCATGCCCGAGGGCAGCTACACCAGTGGTGGCATGGACGTCATTATGAAGGACAACCTGTGCTGGCTCGCCGACGGCAAGAGCATTGCCGGCTCGGTGCTCACGCTTGCCCAGGGCGTCAAGAACATCGTCGACTGGGGCATCGCCAGCGCCGATATCGCCATTCGCATGGCAACCGAGGTGCCGGCACGCTCCGCGCACATCGAGGATAAGTGCGGCAGCATCATGCCGGGTCGCGACGCCGACTTTGTCGTGTTCGACCATGAGCTCACCCTCGTCGAGACGTATGTTGGCGGCCAGAGCGTCGGCAACGCCTTTACCGAGTAACGATAGAAAAAGACGGCGGGCCCGAATCTGCTCGGACCCGCCGTATGGGTTAAACGCTCAAAAGCACCTTCACAGTTACAGCTTGTTAGCGATCTTCTTTGCCGTGCGCTTAACGCCGGCCACCAGGCCTCCTGCAGGATGCTCCTTTTCGTAGGCTAGACGCTTCTCGCGCTTGGCGTACTCTTCGACGATGATGTCGCCATACTCGTCTTCGATCTTGTCGAAGAAGTCGACGGCGCCTTTAATTTCCTCAGCGGTCGGGTGTCCCTTTTGGACACCGCCGGCGAGCTTGAACGGTCCCCACGTATCAAAGCCGGGGCAGCCGTAGACACCCATAAAGATGGCCTGCCTCATGCGGCAGATGCCATCGATATCCTTGCCGTACCACTTGTTTTTGCCACCGTAGGTCATAAGGCCAAACACCTTGTCCTGCGGCTGCAGCACGTTCGTGAGCACGCGTGCCATATCTTTGTCGATCTCGGAGTAATAGATGCCCGTGGCGACACCGATCAGATGATATTCGTGCAGGTTGGGATACTCGTTTTTGCCGAGCGCCTTGACGTCGAGGGTATCGATCTCGGGGTGTGCCTCAACGATGGCGTCCACGAGCTTTTTCGTATTGCCGTGATGGCGCGAGGCGTAGAGGATGATGGTTCGCATAAGAAGGCCTTTCAGCTGTAATTGCATCAATGTCTGTATGGTACCCCGTTGCATGGCTGGGATACCGGACGCATCGATGAACGTGCGGGTTTGTCCTTTGGTCAGGGCCGAGACGGGTTCTTG
>JAXJLC010000104.1:0-4328 GCA_036297365.1 Collinsella sp. | reverse complement strand
TGGAGGACCAGAAGGCCCGCGCTCGTGCCAACGTCAAGGGCGATGCCTGGGGCAGCTTCAACGACGTGTGGGTCGAGCTTTCCGACAAGGTCGCCGCGACCGAATTCGACGGCTATGACAACGATGCGATCGAGGGTGCCAAGGTTGTCGCCATCGTTCGCAACGGCGAGTCCGTCGAGTCCGCTGCCGCCGGCGAGAACGTCGAGGTCGTGCTCGACCGCACCCCGTTCTACGCCGAGATGGGCGGCCAGCAGGGTGACGCCGGCGAGCTTTCCGCCGAGGGCGTTTCGCTGACCGTTTCCGATACCAAGAACCACAACGGCCTGTATGCTCACGTCGCCCACGTTGCCGAGGGCACGCTGACCGTCGGTGCTACCGTGACCGCCGCGCTCGACGCCGAGCGCCGTGGTTTCCTGCGCCGCAACCACACCGCCACCCACCTGCTCGACGCCGCCCTTAAGCAGGTCCTGGGCGAGCATGTCTCCCAGGCCGGTTCGCTGGTGACGCCCGAGCACCTGCGCTTTGACTTCACGCACTTCGAGGCCCTGTCCTCCGAGCAGCTCAAGGCTGTCGAGGACCTGGTCAACCAGCAGATCTTCGCTTCCAAGCCGGTTGTGACCCGTGTCATGGGCATCGACGAGGCTAAGGCTGCCGGCGCTGTCGCTCTGTTTGGAGAGAAGTACGGCGATGTTGTCCGCGTCGTCTCCGTGGGCGCCGAGGACCAGCCGTTCTCCCGCGAGCTCTGTGGTGGCACTCATGCCGCCAATACCGCCGAGATTGGCCTGTTCAAGATCATTTCCGAGTCCTCCACGGGCTCCAATGTCCGCCGTATCGAGGCCGTGACCTCTAAGGGTGCCCTCGACTACATGGCCGACCGCCTGGCGCTCGTTGACGCCGCCGCCGCTGCGCTCAAGTGCCGCGTCGACGAGGTTCCCGCCCGCGTGGAGAACCTGCAGGCCGAGCTGCGCGAGACGTCCAACAAGCTCAAGAAGGCGCTCACTGGTGGCTCCTCCGACGCCATCTCCAGCGCCATCGAGGGCTCCGTCGAGCTCGACGGATATAAGCTCGTTGTCGCTGAGCTCCAGGGCCTTGAGGCTGCCGACCTGCGCAACGTATGGGATACCGTGCATCAGAAGGTCGCCGGCCCTGTCGCTTGTGTCGTCGCCAGCGTGACTGAGAAGGGCACTCCGGCCCTGCTCGCTGCCGGCTCCGATGACGCCGTCAAGGCCGGTTTCCACGCCGGTAACGTGATCAAGCAGATCGCGGGTCTGGTCGACGGTCGCGGTGGCGGTCGTCCCAACATGGCCCAGGCCGGTGGCAAGAATGCTGCCGGCATCGCCGATGCCCTCGCGGCCGCTAAGACCGCGCTCGGCGCCTAAGAATCTAAGAAGTCGCTGTGGTTGCGCTCGCGCTGGACATAGGGGAGACCAGGATTGGCATCGCCGTCTCGAGCCGTGATGGCAAGATGGCGATGCCTGTCAAGGTGCTTCCGGCTGCCGAGGTCACCGGTATGGCCAAGACGTTCCGCTACCTGGTTGAGGACTATGAGCCCGACATCCTGGTAAGCGGACGCCCCCTGACCATGGCCGGTGAGCCCGGCCCCCAGGCCGAGCGCGTTGCCGCCGTGGCGCAAAAGATTGCCGACGAGCTCGATCTTCCGCTGGAGTTTGAGGACGAACGTCTGTCTTCGCAAGAGGCCAAGCGTATCCTGCGCGAGCAGGGCCTCAACGAAAAGCAGATGAGGGGCAAGATCGACATGATTGCCGCCAGCCTGTTTTTGCAGACGTGGCTCGATCGTAAAAACGAGGAGGTTTCGCATGTCTAGCGCTTCCGATCCGCGCCAGCAGAATCGTACACGGCAGCCGGCGTCGCGCCCTGCCCAGCCTGGCCAGCGTCCGGCACAGCCGACGCAGCGCGCAGCTCAGCCTGCCGCGCGCTCGGTGCAGTCCTTCTCTCATTCGGCCCAACCTGTTCAACGGACGGGTCAGCAGCCTTCTGCTCGTTCGGTTCAGCATTCGGCTTCTCACGCGGCTCAACAGCCCACTGCTCGTACGGCCCAGCCTGCAGGCGGTACCCGCTTTAAGCAGCAGGCACCTACCCAGCGAACTCAGGCCCCTCAATCGCATTCGCATCACGCTCGCGGTTCGCATGGCGTTGCTCCGGCGACCCGCTCGAGCTACAACACGCATGCTCGTCGCGGTGCTCAAAAGAAAAGCTCCCCGGTGCCTATGATTATCGGCGTTGTGGTGGCGGTGCTCGCGCTTGCTGCGATCGCTTTCTTTGTCGTGCCGGCCGTCAAGGGCTTCTTTGCCGGTGAGGATACGAAGGCCACGGCTGGTCAGCAGGTTACGGTGACCATTCCCGATGGTGCTTCAGGCGATACGATCGCCTCGATTCTCTCCGAGAACCATATCGTCGAAAATCCCAAGGATTATTATGCGGCGGTGAAAAAGCTCAACGCCGATATGTCGCTCAAGCCTGGTACTTATTCGTTCACCACACTCATGGATGCGACCAAGGTTGTTCAGCAGCTCATGGAAGGCCCCAACGCGGGCTCCAATGCGCTGACTATCCCTGAGGGCCTAACGGTCGATCAAGTCGCCGACCGTGTGGCCCAGGCTTACGACAGCATCTCTAAGGAAGACTTCCTCAACCAGGCCAAGGCCTCCAACTACGTGGACGACTATAGCTTCCTTAAGGGCGCCGCCAACGACTCGCTCGAGGCCTTCTTGTTCCCCAAGACCTATTCGTTGGGTGATTCGCCGACGGCCGATGACGTGGTTCGCGCTATGCTCGATCAGTTTAAGACCGAGTACAAGTCGCTTGACTTTGCGAGCTGCGAAGCCAAGATCAAGGAACGCTACGGTGTGGAGATGTCCGACTACGACATCGTCAACTTGGCCTCTATCGTTGAGCGCGAGGGCCTCAACGCCGACCAGCGCGCGCACGTGGCCTCGGTCTTCTACAACCGTCTTGCCGGCAAGCTCGATGGTCTGCGCTATCTCAACAGCGATGCGACCATGATGTATGTCACCGGTGGCGAGGTTACCGCCGACGACCTGCAGAGCGATAGTCCGTATAACACCTATAAGCATGAGGGTCTGCCACCCACGCCCATCTGCTCTCCGTCGCTCGAGGCACTCAAGGCCACGCTTGAGCCGACCGACTCCGATGACCTGTATTTCTACATTACGCAGGACGAGGAGTACTTCTCGCAAACCTACGAAGAGCATCAACAGTCTTGGAATTAGCATGAGGATTTTTAGCCCCAAACGTTACGTTGCCTCGGTCGATCGCATCGACCTTGATACCCTTTGGGCCGACGGCAAACGCGCCATTCTGCTCGATCGCGATAACACCCTGGTGCCGCGTGACACCGAGCAGGTTCCCGCTGCGGTTTCCGCTTGGCTCGATACCGCCCGCGCCAAAGGCTTTAAGCTGTGCATGGTGTCCAACAACTGGCATCGCGACCAGGTCATGGCATCAGCACGCGAGCTGGGACTCGAGGCCATCAGCCATGCCATGAAGCCGGCGCCGTTTGCCCTCAAGGCGGGTCTTAAGCGCCTCGGCGCCACGGCCGACGAGGCGGTGCTGATCGGTGATCAGCTCTACACGGACGTGTGGAGCGGCAACTTCGCCGGCGTCGATACCATCCTGGTAAAGCCGCAGGCCACGCAGGACCTGTGGTATACGCAGATCTTCCGTATCTTTGAGCGCCGGGCCCTGCGCGACCTTCCCTGCGAGGAATAGGTCTCGTCATGTCCCAGCACACCAAACACGGCTGCGACCATATCTTCTTTATCGGCTTTTTGGGCGCGGGCAAATCAACGCTCGCGCGCAACGTCGGCACTATGTTCAAGCGGCGTTTTATCGATACCGACCGCCTAGTCGTCCGCCGTTGCGGCAAGTCGGTAACCGAGATTTTTGAGACCGAGGGTGAGGATCGTTTTCGCGAGCTCGAGACTTCGGCGCTCCGTTCGCTCCAAAGCGAGCGCAGTCTGTTGGTTTCGTGCGGTGGCGGTATCGTCGAGACGCCGGTGAATATTGAGCTGATGCACGAAATGGGTACGTGCGTGTACCTCGAGGGCGACTTTGAGGATTCGATTCGCCAGATTCGTCGGTCCGACACGCGCCCCGATTTCCGCTCGCCCGAGCATGCCGCGCGCTTGTTTGAGCATCGCCGTCCGCTGTATCGCCAGGCCGCCGATATTACCCTTGATATTCGCAACAAGTCCTTCGAGGACGTTTCCTACCTTTGTGCCGAGATGCTTTTGGAGCGTGGACTGCTATGATTCGCCGCCAACTGATCAATTTCCAAAACCGCAGCG
>JAXJLC010000103.1:0-2025 GCA_036297365.1 Collinsella sp. | reverse complement strand
CGTCAACATCTCGCTCGACACGCTCGACCCTACGCTCTTTGGAAAGATCACGCGCCTGGGCCGACTCGAGCAGACCATGGCTGGCATCGACGCGGCGCTGGCTTGGGGCTTTGAGCCCGTTAAGGTCAACTGCGTTGTGGTGCGCCGGCTCAACCAGGACGTGGCGGCCCTCGCACGGCTGACCGTCGACCGCCCCATCCACCTGCGCTTTATCGAATACATGCCCATTGGCGACGAGCACACGAGCTCGCATTGTGCCGTAGACCCTCACGCGCCCACACTCAATCCCGAGCTGTGGGACGCGAGCGATACCGTGCCGAGCGACGAGCTGCGGGCGCGCATCAATGCCGGGGCCGCCGCGACGGGACTGGGCGAGCTCGAGCCGCTCGACATCAACGACGCTCCTGCCGGCGCGGGCCCTGCACGCTACTGGCACTTTCCGGGCGCGGCGGGAACGGTTGGCTTCATTAGCGCCATGTCCAATCATTTTTGCGCGAGCTGCAACCGTCTGCGCCTGACGGCCGATGGCAACGTGCGTCCGTGCCTGTTCAGCGATGCCGAGTATTCGGTGCGTGAGGCGCTGCGCCGTGGTGATGATATGCAGGTACTTTCGATTTGGCGCGATGCCGTGGCCCACAAACCGCAGGAACACGCGATAATTGAGGGCACGCAACGATTTATGTCCCAAATCGGAGGATGATCATATGGCCAAGAGCAGGTACGCCGATGCCACCAAGGCCGCTCGCAGGGCCGCGATGTCTGCCCACAAAGTCACGGCTGCGGCGAATGCTGGCAGCGCCGACGCGTCCGTGCAGCCGACTGCCAGCGCTGCCGCCGAGCCCGCCCGTGACGCCCGTCGCGACGAGCTGACGCACGTGGACGCCAAGGGCGAGGTGCGCATGGTCGACGTGTCCGACAAGGCCGAGACCCATCGCATCGCCATCGCCGAGGGCACCATCCTCATGCATCCCGAGACGCAGGCCATGGTGCTGCAGGACCGTGCCAAAAAGGGCGACGTGCTTGCCTGCGCGCGCGTGGCGGGCATCATGGCCATTAAACGCACGAGCGACATCATCCCCATGTGCCATCCGTTGCTCATTACCAAGAGTAAGTGCGACATTGCGCCCATCGCTGCGGCGGGGACGCCTGTCGAGGACGTGCCCGAGGGCTGGGCACCGGCGCGCGCGGACGGGCAGGTTGGCTTTCACGTACTGGTTACGGCCGGCGTGACGGGCAAGACGGGTATCGAGATGGAGGCCCTGACCGGCGCGAGTGCCGCGTGTCTGACCATCTACGACATGTGCAAGGCCGTCGATCGCGGCATGGAGATCGTCGACGTGCGCCTGTTGCACAAGGAGGGCGGCCGCTCGGGTGTGTGGGATCGTGCAGAGCGTCAGGCCGCTGCCGTTGAGGCCGTGGCCGCTGACGGTGCCGCGCCCGCGAGCGCACCCGTCGCCGTCGCGCCCGCAGCTCCCACTCCGGCCGTCCCCGCGATCGCGTTTATCGGCTACCAAAACTCGGGCAAGACCACGCTCGTCGAGAAGGTTATCGCCGAGCTTACTCGCCGCGGCCTGCGCGTGGGTTCGCTCAAGCATCATGGGCATCACGGCTTTGATATCGATGTGCCCGCTAAGGACACCTGGCGCCATCACCAAGCCGGATCCAAGCACGTGGGCCTCATCTGCGCTACGCGCTGGGCGGAGTACGCCGACACGCGCGAGGAGGACGAGATGCCCGCGCGCGAGCTGCTGTCGCGCTACAACGATGTCGACGTGGTGATCATCGAGGGCTACAAGACCGAGGGCTTCGACAACATCGTGGTCGCGCGATCGGGTGTCGACCGTTTGCGCGGCAAGAGCTCGCTCGACCTGGTCGATGGCCACACGCTGGCCCTTGCCTGCAACGAGGCCCTGGCGCGTCAGGCCTTCGACGCCGGCTTTGCGACCCGAGCCATCAACATCAACGACGCCCGAGCCATCTGCGATCTCATCCAAGATTATCTGGCCTAAAACCTGCCAAAAGGGG
>JAXJLC010000102.1:0-2308 GCA_036297365.1 Collinsella sp. | reverse complement strand
GTCGATAGCGTGACGCAGCACGAAGCGGGTCTGGGGCATGGGGCCCTCAAAAGCGTCGACCAGCAGCAGGGCGCCGTCGGCCATACGCAGCACGCGCTCGACCTCGCCGCCGAAGTCGGCGTGGCCCGGGGTGTCGATGACGTTGATCTTAACGTCCTTGTACTCGATAGAGATGTTCTTGGCGAGAATCGTAATGCCGCGCTCGCGCTCCTGGTCGTTGGAATCCAGGACGCGGTCCTCGACCTGCTGGTTGGCACGGAAGGCGTCCGTGGCACGCAGGAGCTTGTCGACCATCGTCGTCTTGCCGTGGT
Source organism: Collinsella sp. (assembly GCA_036297365.1). Lineage (GTDB taxonomy): Bacteria > Actinomycetota > Coriobacteriia > Coriobacteriales > Coriobacteriaceae > Collinsella. The sequence continues at coordinate 1,997 of JAXJLC010000102.1, read as the reverse complement.
CGACGTGGGCGATGATGGCGATGTTCCTCAGATTGTCTACGCGCATGTAGTTCCCCTATCTTCTATCCATATACAAACGGCACGCGTATGCGGCCCGCCCAGCGATACAACGCTCAGCGGGAATATTGAGCCTTTTACCGAAAACTCGTTTATTTTAGCGATTTTAGATGAGAGGGGTTTCCTCACCTGCAGGTTCAGGGTCGCTCCACATAAAACCATCGCCGGCGCCCATGCCCTCATACAGCACATATGCCGAAAAACCGCTCTCGAGCGTAGTCTCAAAGAAGCTCACGAGCAGAGCATCGTGATAGCCGCCGTCAATCTCGACGCAGCCGGTGTAGCCGATGGCATAGCGAGCGATACGGCCCAGGCCCTCGTCCTTAAGACCCATCTTGTGCTCGGAGATAAAGTTGGTGGCCGCCTCCAGGCATGCCTCTTCGCCATCCTCATCGAGCGCCGCCAGATAACGGTTGGAAGCGGCGTCCTCAATTGCCACGACCACGCCAGGGTTTTCACCGGCGGCAAGGTCGTCCAAGAACGCGCCGATCAGATCGCACACCATGGCGTCGAGCTCGGCGGAGACGTTACCGGCGTCCTGCATATCCTGTGCCATCTTTAGACCTTCCCATCGAGTCTGGCGTCGTTACAGTTCTTGTGCCTCGGCGGCGATCTTAGCGGCAGCGTCGCGGGCGCGCATCATATCCATCGCGCGCTTGTCGAGTACCTTGATCTGACTGGTCAGCATGACCGCATCGACCACACCCCAGATCACGAGGCCCGTAGAGATCGAAAACCCAAGCGCACCAACTGTACCACGAAGGCGCGAGCAGATTGCCGCGACAAGGGCGGAGACGACAACCATCTTGATAAACGAGCCGCGGCGTTCGCGAAGCGTGCGGGCCTGCGTCACATAGGCAATGCGAGCCGCCTCAGAAGCCTCCGAGCGCATCTGGGCCTCGCGCGCAATGGCTGCCGCCTCAGCCGACATTCTGCCGGCCATCAGCGAACACTCCGCAACCCTGCCGCTCCGCATTTAGAAATCATCAGGGGAGAGCGTATGGACGAACTCGTCGAACTTCTCGAACTCCTGCTCGTCGTCGACTTCCTCGGCGTGGGTAGAAACAGTGCCCAGGCGATTCATGATGTCATCCTCCACAAACATGGGAGCATTGCTGCGCACGGCAAGGGCAATGGCATCACTGGGGCGGGCGTCGATCTTGCGCTCCTCGCCATCGGCCAGCACGACGATCGTCGCGTAAAACACCGGCGGCTCGGCGCGGACGATCTCGATGCGCTCGAGCTTGGCGCCCAGGGCGCTAACAGTATCGAGCAACAGGTCGTGGATAATCGGGCGCTCGGCGCGGCCGCTATCGATACCACGGCTGATGGCAGCAGCTTCAAACGAACCAGTCTGAATGGAAAGGGAACGCAGTGGCGCGGGCGAGTCCGATTTACTGCTGCGCTCACGAAGCACGATAAGCGATGGCACGGGACCGGCGGCCATGACGATGGTCTCTATGTCGACACGAACCATGGAACACCTCCGGTACGTAGCGGTTAACACGCGGCAGCTCCACCGCATTGAATAGCTATACTACCCAATCTTTCGCACAGCACACAAAACCAAAATGAGATTTATCGCAGACAAGAAAAAAGCCCCGAGGCAACGCCCCAGGGCTCTTCACAGTTTTGATGGTGGACCTGACAAGATTCGAACTTGTGACCTCCCGGTTATCAGCCGGACGCTCTAACCAACTGAGCTACAGGTCCATCATGGTGGAGGTTAGGGGGATCGAACCCCTGACCTCAGGCTTGCAAAGCCCGCGCTCTCCCAGCGGAGCTAAACCCCCACGGAGACAGTAATAAACACCCCAGCGGCGACTCGGCTCTCGCTGGGGTGTTTATTGCGAAAGAAAGTGGTGGACCTGACAAGATTCGAACTTGTGACCTCCCGGTTATCAGCCGGACGCTCTAACCAACTGAGCTACAGGTCCATC
>JAXJLC010000101.1:0-3515 GCA_036297365.1 Collinsella sp. | reverse complement strand
GCACGTAGGACAGGATAACGTCGGCAGACGGAGCGGTGTAGTTGCCGTCATCGTCCTTGACGGTGTCGAGGCTGTACTGGCTCTCGATAGCCTCGCGCGCGGTGATGTCGCTCTTCTTGCCGTTGTAGCTGTAGCTTGCCACGGTCGAATCGAGTTGGTCCTCGGTGAGGGTCGCCGAGCCGACGCCCTTGCCGCCAAAACCACCGTTGCCGATAAAGAAACCGACCACAGCAGCGATCACGATAGCGACCACAAAGGCGGCAATCATCGTCTTCTTGTGCTTGGATGCATGGTCGTCTTCGTCGGAGTCGTCGTCCTCGTCTTGCTCCTCGGGCATGAGGTTCTCGTCGGCGGCGTCCGCGGCGATCTGAGCCTCCAGACGGGCGTCCTCCTCCTCGGCCGTCGTACCGGCAGCAATGTGCTCGGCAGACGTACCGGCGACCAGATCGATCTTCTCGTCCTCATCACCGTCGGGGCCTTCGCCGCGCTCGATGATCTGGATGCCGTCGATCTCGTCCTTCTCGTCCTTCTTTTGAATCAGACCCATATCGGTTACTCCTTGTTAGGAAACATAGTCCTCAATAGAATACGCCCGACAGAGCGCCGGGCGTATTGATTCTCAGGTTATACGCAAACACTTAAGTACTATTTAGGCGTTTGCAGTGTGCATGCCTTAGGCCAGGTGCGCGATAACGGCATCGGCAAAGGCCTGCGTGCCCACAGCGCCCTCAACGGAGCCGGTCTGAGCACGACGAACGTCGCCGGTAACCTGCTCACCCTCGTCGAGCGTGGCAGAAACGGCGGCGCGAATGCGATTGGCCGCGTCGCTCTCGCCCAGGTGATCGAGCATCATAGCCGCAGACAGAATCTCGGCCGTGGGGTTAGCGATATCCTGGCCCGCGATATCGGGCGCGGAGCCGTGCGTAGCCTCAAAGATGGCGCAGTCGGCACCGATGTTGGAGCCGGGGGCCATACCCAGTCCACCTACCAGACCGGCGCACAGGTCGCTCACAATGTCACCGTACAGGTTGGGCAGCACCAGGACATCGAAGTCGTTGGGGTTCTGGACCAGGCCCATGCAGGTGGCGTCGACAATCTTGTCGTTGAACTCGATATCGGGATAGTTGGCGGCCACCTCGCGCGCAACGCGCAGGAACAGGCCATCGGTCGCCTTCATGATGTTGGCCTTATGCACGGCCGTCACCTTTTTGCGGCCGCAGCGGCGGGCGTACTCAAAAGCGTACTCCACAATGCGGCGGCTCTTGGCGATGGAAATCGGCTTGATTGAGATGGCGGAATCCGCGGCGAAGGTCTTCTGGCCCGAGCGCTCGACGAGCTGCGAGAGCTCCTCGACCTCGGCAGCGCCCTCATCGAACTCGATGCCGGCATAGAGGTCCTCGGTGTTCTCGCGCACGATAACCAGGTCGACGTCGCGGAAGCGCGAGCCGTCGCCCGGCTGCGACAGGCAGGGGCGCACGCAGGCGTACAGGTCAAAATGCTTGCGCAGGGCGACGTTAACGCTGCGGAAACCCGTGCCGACCGGCGTGGTGATGGGGCCCTTGATAGCAACCTTGGTCTCGGCGACCGCATCGAGCACATGTTGGGGCAGCGGCGTGCCAAACTCGTCCATGACGCCGGCACCGGCCTCCTGGACGCTCCAGTTGATCTGGACACCAGTGGCCTCGACCACGCGGCGCATAGCCTGCGTAATCTCGGGACCGATACCGTCACCAGGAATCAGGACTACATCGTGCGCCATAATCTGTTACTCCTCGTCTTCGGCGTCGTCAGATTTTTTTACGCTAGCACGCTTCTTCTTTTTGGAGAGATCCAGGCCAAAACGTTTAACAAGCATTTCGCAAATCTCGCTCGAACGGGCCTTGAGATAGCTACCCTTGCCGTTCTCGGCATCGAACTTAAGGCGCAGCGCGAGCTTCTCGGCGACCTCGGCGTCAATCTCGCCCCGGCCAAACTCGTACAGGCAACCGAGCATGTCGCGATACTCGAGGTCGCCGTGGTAGCACTGGATGGCCTCGTCCAGGATGGGCCAAGCCTCGCGCGAACGCTCGACGCTCGTGGCGCCCCACACGCACAGCAGGCGGAAGGCAGCATAGCGCAGCGTGGAGGAAATCTCGTCGAACAGTGCGGTCTCGGCACCCTCAAAGGCATCGCCCAGCTGCTCGGGGCAGGTGGTGGCGAGCGCCGTCAGGGCATCGAGGGCCTCCCAGCGGGTCTGCGCCTCGGGGCGGTCGAGTGCCTCGATCAGCGCGGGCACGCAGGGCACGACGCGCTGCGGATCGCGCTCGGCAAGCAGGTGCAGCACGCGGGCGGCAAACTGGCGGATGCGGCGCGTGGGGCAGCCGAGTTCCTTGACCAGACGGTCGACGGCGTTCTCGTTCTCCTCTGCCAGCTGAAGCTGTGCCAGCTCCTCGTCGGTGAGCTGTTCGTCTTTGTTTTCTGCCATAGTTACCTCTTCTTACTATTTCTTAGCGTGCTTGCCAGCACCCTTGCTGTCATCGGTGACCGAGATGAGCTGTCGGTCGGCCGCGCCATTGCGACGCGCACGGCGGCGTTCCTCAGCGTCGCCCGCGTCGGCGGCGGCCCGGTGAGCCTTGTTGACGTTAAAGACCTCGTCGTGCTTGCGCCACGGACCGACGGACTCGCCAAAGCTCATCTTAAGACCGGCGATAAAGCCGCCGAGCCAGCCGATCGGCGCAAACTGCACCAGCGGGAACAGCGAGAACACCCAGGTCAGCAGGACGACTGCCGCCGCTCCCGCAAAGTTGGCAATCCAGTAGTCGCGCTTGGTGATGACACGCTTTTCGCACGCCCACTGGCCGCACAAAAAGCCGATGTAAATCGCAAAGATAAAGAGCACCAGCGCGAGCACCACGAACGTCCAGCTCATGTGCGCTACTCCCCGTGATGATGGCCGCAGCAGCACTCGTGGCCGTCGTCATGGCCGTGGCCGCCGCAGCACTCGTGGTCGTCGCCATGGTGGTGGCCACAACCGCACTCGTGGTCGTCGCCATGTTCGCCGCAACCGCAGCCGTCCTCGTGAGCACCATGCTCCTCGGGACGATACTGCGACCAGTCCAGACCGGCGGCGATGGCGTCGGCCTCCTCCTTGTAGAGGACCGTGATGGCCTGGGTGCCCAGCTTGGCGCCACCGATGGCGTCGAGCATGTCGTAGAGCGTAAAGGCCACGTCGGCACCGGGCAGCGCGAGCTCGCGGTCGTCGGCATAGGCGAGCGCCAAGCGCAGGTCCTTGATGAAGTGCTCGACCATAAAGCCGGGCTTGTAGTCGCCGTCGAGCGCCTTGGGCGCCAGGCTCTCCATAGCGCCGGACTTGCCGGTGCCGCCCAGGATCATCTGGCGGGTCTTCTCCAGATCGAGGCCGCTCAGCTCGGCAAATGCCATGGCGTCTGCCATACCGACCATGCAGGCGCCCAGCGACACCTGGTTGGCGAGCTTGGCAGCCTGGCCCTTGCCGGCGCCGTCGAAGCAGCAGATGT
>JAXJLC010000100.1:0-3242 GCA_036297365.1 Collinsella sp. | reverse complement strand
GGCGGGCACGGGTCTCACGCTCGTCGTCGGGACGGGAAACGGTGAGGACGTTGTCCTCGACGTTGATAGCGAGCTTCTCAAAGACATCGAGCTCGAGCTGGCCCTTGGGGCCCTTGACGACAACGTTGTTGCCGTTGACTGCCACTTCGACTCCGGCGGGAATCTGGACAGGCTTATTACCGATACGAGACACGGTGATCTCCTTTCCTTCTACCTACCGAGCGAATTACCAGACGTAAGCGATGATCTCGCCGCCGACGTTGTGCTTGCGAGCATCGCGGTCGGTCATGACGCCATGGCTGGTGGAAATAATGGCGGTACCAAGGCCACCGCGGACGCGGGGCATGTCGGCAACGCCGGTGTACTTACGCAGGCCCGGCTTGGAAATGCGGCGGATGCCGTTGATGACCTTAGCCTTCTTGGGACCATACTTAAGCGTGATGTGCAGAGTCTTCTGGGGAACGGTGTCCTCGACATCGTAGCCCTCGATGTAGCCCTCCTCGTGCAGAACACGAGCGATCTCGACGAGCTTCTTGCTGCTCGGCATGGAGACCGTGGCCTTGTTCACAGAGTTAGCGTTACGGATGCGCGTAAGCATATCTGCGATCGGGTCTGTAAGGTTCATACAGATTCTCCTTCGTTCTTGATGAACACGTGCTCTTGGTTCTTCGCCGCCCTTAACGGCAAAGCCTTTTTAGCGCGTTTTCCCTGTTCCAAACTGATGCTTGAAACGCTGGTAGTGACTTACCAGCTGGCCTTCTTAACGCCGGGAAGCTCGCCCTTGAGTGCAAGCTCGCGGAAGCAGACACGGCACAGGCCGAACTTGCGGTACACAGAGTGCGGACGGCCGCAGCGCTGGCAGCGCGTGTACTCACGAGTAGAGAACTTCTGCTTGCGATTGCACTTGACGATCATCGATGTCTTAGCCACTTATATCCTCCTCACATAGAGTATTGTTCGCCCCAAGCGCCGCCCCCTTGTGGGAACGGCGCTTATAGGGCAGGTGAACCTATTTCTTGAACGGGAAACCGAAGGCGTCCAGAAGGGCCTTGGCCTCCTCATCGGTGTTGGCGGTGGTCACGAAAGTGATGTCCATACCGCGCTGGTGATCGACGGAGTCGAAGTTGATCTCGGGGAAGATGAGCTGCTCGGTGACGCCCATGGAGAAGTTACCACGGCCGTCGAAGCTCTTGGCGGAGATGCCGCGGAAGTCGCGGATACGGGGGATCGCGACGGAGGTCAGACGATCGAAGAACTCCCACATACGGTCGCCACGCAGGGTAACCTTGCAGCCGATCGGCATACCAGCGCGCAGGCGGAAGGTAGCGATGGACTTGCGGGCACGGGTGATCATCGGCTGCTGGCCGGTGATGGCGCGCAGGTCGCGCACGGCACCGTCGATGGCCTTGGAATCGGTAGCGGCCTCGCCGACACCCATGTTCACGACGATCTTCTCAAACTTGGGGATCATCATGACGTTCTCGTACTGGAACTTGTCCTGAAGCTGCTGCTTGACCTCGTTGTTGTACTTGGTCTTCAGACGCGGCACATACTTCTCTTCTGCCATTGTTCACTCCTTCTTGGGGTTTTAAGCACGGGGCGTGGCCACGATGGGTTGTCCTCGTGCCTCCTGGCTGCATCCGCGCCGCTCATGGCATTTTGCGGTTTGGACTCGACGCAGCAGGAGCCGACAAAACAATCGGTACTATACGCGCATCGGGGGCGTATTTCCAGAAAAACCTCGTCTGCCTGCACAACTCCACAACTCCCCCGCACAAATGGGTCCCAAAAAGCAGTTGCGGTGAAATAGGGACTGTTGGGCGGCCTAACAGGCTTAAACAATCCGTATTTCACCGCAACTTAATTGGTGGGGATGCGATTAGCGCTTGCGGGGGACGAGTTTGGTGCGGCGCAGGTGGATCATCTCGGCGGCGATGGAGATGGCGATCTCCTCGGGGTCCTCGGCCTGAATGGCAACGCCGATCGGCAGGTGCAGCTCGTCGATCCGCTCCTGCGTAAAGCCCTCCTGCTCCAGGCGGGCGCGCATAAAGGCCGTCTTGCGGCGCGAGCCCAAGCAGCCCAGATAGGCGGGCTTGGCGCGCATGGCCTGAATCACCACGTCGATATCGGACTTGTGACCCGCCGTGGCGACGACCACCAGGTCGCGCGGGCCGATGGGACACAGCTCGCTCAGGTTCTTGTAGTCGACCAGACGACGATCGTAGACACCGGGCACCCAATCGGGGGTCAGCGTGCCGGGGCGGTCATCGCACGCCACGACGGCAAAGCCCGCCGCCGTGAGCACGCGCGCCGTCGCAGCGCCCACGTGGCCGCAGCCAAAGATATAAGTCAGGCCCTCGGGGCAGAGCGTCTCGATGTGCGCCGGGGGAATCTCGGAGGCCGCGTTGGTGTAGGTGACCTTACTCCCCTCCTCCACCAGCGAAAGCCCGGGACAGCCCGCAATGGTGCGGCGCGATTCCTCGCCATGGTACTCGGCCACATCGCCCTCGAGCGCGCTTACGACAAACGGCTCAAAGTCGATGACGAAGTCGCCGATGCGCCGAAAGGCCAAGACGTCGGCAATTTCCTGGAACAACGGTGCCTGGGTCGCATCCAGATGCAGGTAGCACAGGCAGATGGCTCCGCCGCAGATCATGCCGGTATCGGAGTTCTCGCCGCCCATGGTGTAGCGGACCAGACGCGACTGACCCGCGCTCAGGAGCTCGCGCGCCTCGTCCAGCGCAAAGAGCTCAATCTTGCCGCCGCCGATGGTGCCCGCCTGGCTGCCATCGGCAAAGACGGCCATCCATGCGCCCACACCGCGCGGTGACGACCCTGCCGTGCCGGCAACTACCACCAACTCGCACGTCTTACCGGCCTTCAGAGCGCCAAACGCAGCATTCACCACATCGAGCTTTTCCATTGCAATTTCCTATCCCTGGAATACACCGGTGAGCATAGCGAGTGCCTCGAGCACGCCGCCGCCGACCGACGTCGCCTTGTCCGAAATGTAGTTGATATAGCTGGCATCGCCGCGCGGATCGACATCGGCGCATTTAAAGCCCTCAGTCACCTGCACGCCGTTCGCCAAAAGCCCGCGCAGACAGCCATCGATCTGCGTGCACATGGGCGTATCGCCCGCATAGCCAATCACGTCTCCGGCGCTCACGATGTCACCGATTGCGTGGTCGGACCGAAACACGCCGGCGGCGGGGCTGTGGATAACGCGCTCTTTACCATAG
>JAXJLC010000099.1:0-4318 GCA_036297365.1 Collinsella sp. | reverse complement strand
TGCAGGCGCTCGGCAACTTCGCGCGCCGCACCCGACTGGGCGGCTGGGTTGGCGATGATGAGCGTGCGGGCAAAATCAGTTGCATGCATGGGGCGACTCCCGGCGTATGACGTGACGGTGCGGTCGCGCTCAGGTCGAATTGCCCCCGATTGTGGCTGCACGGCGAATACTAACGTCTACTCTATCAGGTCGTTGTGGCGCTCGATGGCATCCGCTACCGTACCGCCCTCATCCACAATAAGCGAACGGCGCTTGGGTGAGATGATGCGCTGGGCGGGGTACACGCCGCGGTGTCCGCCGGCGAGATAGCTGATAAAGGCCACGATGACAAAGAACCCGGCGGCCGTGCCGTGGAACAGGTCGATGGCCATCATGCAGGTGGTGATGGGCACGTTAAGGCCGGCGCAGAATACACCGAGCATGCCCAGCGCCGCCAGAAAGCTGGGGTCGATTCCGACGAGGCAACCGATCCAGCCGCCGAGTGCCGCACCGATGCCAAACAGGGGCGTGACCTCGCCGCCTTGGAAGCCCGCGCCCAGGGTGAGCGCTGTGACGACCAACTTGATGACTGCGTCCGCCAGGGTGGTGTTGCCGGCAAATCCGGCGCCGGAAAGCCACGTGGAAAGGCCGGCGTAGTCCCAGGCGTCGAGGAGGGCATAGGCGGCCAAAACCACGAGTGCGCCTATGAGTGCGCGAACGAGGTAATTGGTGATAAAGCGACCGTACAGGCTCTTGACGGTTCGAACTGACCAGGCAAAGAGGCGTGCCGTCAGACCGAAGATAATGGCACTGATAACAACGATGACAACCGTCCGTGGTGTCATGTTGGGAACGCTGGCGATAACATTCGCCTCGTACTCGGTTCCCAAGGCAAGCGACGTAAAGTAGCCGGTAAACGAAGCGACCAGGCAGTAGATGCCCGCGGTGTAGTCGATCTTGCCGATGAAGCACATCTCCATGCCAAAGAAAGCCCCGGCAAGGGGCGAGCCGAACACGGCGCCAAAGGCCGACGAGATGCCGGCGAGCATGAGGTCGTGGTGGTCATGCTTTTTGAGGTGGGCGAGGCTCGAGATGTTGCTGGCGATGGTGCCGCCAATCTGCACCGCAGCTCCCTCGCGACCGGCCGAGCCGCCGGTGAGGTGCGTGAGCGTGGAGCAGACGAAGGTGAGGATGGCCATGCGCATATGGATGAGGCGTGTGCCCAGAGCGGAGTCGATGACCAGGTTGTTGCCACGCTTGGCGGCGAGACCGTGGTTTTTGTACACCCATGCGGTGGCAACGCCCACAACGGGAAGCAGCGCGTAAATCCACGCATGGTGCTCGCGATAGTCGGTCGCGATATTTAATGAGGCCAAAAACGCCCAAGCGGCAACGCCCATGGCGAGCGAGACGGTGACGACGAGTACGAGCAACTTAGTGCTCGCTAGTAGGTTGCGGGCGTTGCGGCGCGTGTCGGCAGCCAAGAGATGCTCGGAGCGGGTAAGTTGATGCCTGCCTGCCGTGATGACGTCATTAAGGGAGAAAAAACCGCCGTCGTCGAGCGGCTGGAAATGATCCTGCGCTTTGTTTGCGCTTTCGGGTTTGTCGTTATGAGCCATACGTTCCTCTTTTAGGTTGCAACGCAAGCAATTATAAAACGCGGTAAACGCGACGAGCCGGTGGGTTGGTTTCCATTCTGTTTCGCGGCCTGCAACCGACAGGTGTATTTGCGGGTACAGGCCGAGTCGCGGTCGTGCGTCGGGGGATTATACTGAGACAAGCATAAAGAATTGGCGCCCCTGTTGTGCGCCGTGGCATTAAGAGGTGCATATGGCAGAGAAACTCATACCGTTGGAGGATGCGCAGTCGATTGTTTTGTCGCACGTTGCTCCGACGGATCTCATCGAGATTCCCGTGTGGCAGGCGGCTGGTTTTCCCTTGGCCGAGGACGCGGTGGCCGATATCGACATCTCGCCGTTTGCCAACAGCGCTATGGACGGATATGCCGTGCGCTCGGCGGACTTGGCGCAGGCATCTGGCGAGGCGCCGGTGACGCTCGACGTTATCGGACACGAGGCCGCGGGCCATGTGTTTGAGGGCGCAATCGGCGCGGGCGAGACGGTCCGCATCATGACGGGCGCGCCGGTACCCGAAGGTGCCGATGCCGTGGTGAAGTATGAGATCGTTGATGTGCTCGACGGTGACGGCAACGAGGGCTCGCGTGTGAGGTTCTCGGCGCCGGCCAAGGTGGGGGAGAACGTTCGCTCGGCTGCTGAGGAAGCTCATGCCGGCGACGTCGTGATGCGCGCCGGCGAGGTGGTGGCTCCGGCGGGCGCCGGCCTGCTGGCGAGCGCCGGGTATGCGAACGTGAAGGTGCATGCCGCTCCGCGCGTGGGCATTATCTCGCTGGGCACGGAGCTGGTCGCGCCGGGTGAGCTGCCGGCGCGCGGGCAGATTCGCGATTCCAACTCGTCGGCGTTGATGGCCGAAGCACTCGATGCCGGCGCGGAGCCCGTGTTCTACGGCATTGCGCCCGATGATGAGCAAGCGATCGCCGGGCTGGTGCATCGTGCCGTGCAGGAGTGCGACTTTGTCATTACGAGCGGTGGCGCCTCGGCGGGCGATTACGACTATGTGACGGCGCTCGTCCGGCGTGAGGGCGAGGTGCTGTTTGACCGCATCTCGATGCGTCCGGGCAAGGCCATCACGTTTGGCTTGCTCGGGGGTAAGCCCTACCTGGGGCTTTCGGGCAACCCGGCCGCGGCGTATGTGGGCTTTGAGATGCTTGCCCGTCCGGCGATTCGCAAGATGCGCGGTTTTGCCGAGGTTGCGCGTCCCGTGCAGCAGGCGACGCTCACGCACGGCGTGAAAAAGCGACAGCATCGCCGCTTCTTCGATCGCGCCACGGTTTTGCGCGACCCCGAGACCGGTGAGTTGTTGGTGACCGAGGCTAAGACACAGAATTCGGCGCTGCTTGGAACTATGCAGCGTGCGAACTGCCTGCTGCGTATTGACGAAGGACCGTGCGAGCTCAAGGCGGGAGATGCCGTGGACGTTGTTCGCGTCGACCTGCCCGAGGGCGCCGTGTTGTAGGGGGAATGCTATGGAGCTGAAGATATCGATCGTGACGTGCTCGGACACACGCGATCTTTTGCAGGATGAGGCCGGAGCCGCACTCGAGGAACTTATCGAGGCACAGGGCTGGACGGTCGCCTCACATGTGGTCGTGCGCGACGACGTCAGCGAGATCGGTGATGCCATTATGGAAGCCGCCGATGAGTGCCACGCCAATGTCGTGCTCACCTGCGGCGGCACGGGGCTTTCGATGCGCGATGTAACGCCCGAGGCGACGCGTTCCGTCTGCGACCGCGATGTGCCGGGTATTGCCGAGGCAATTCGTGCCTACTCCATGACCAAGACGCGCCGCGCCATGCTCTCGCGCGCTATTTGCATGCAACGAGGTCATACACTTGTCGTAAACTTTCCCGGTTCTACGAAGGCCGCCCGCGAAAGCTGGGAGGCCATAACAGACCAGCTGGAGCATGCGGCTCAGATGACGGCGGGCGGCGGACATACCAACTAAGCGGTTTACCTGCGGCGGGGCGACCTGAACGGCTGCTCCGCCTTTGTTTTCCGCCGAATCGACGCCGAGGTGCACGGTAACTTGAAACTATATTCTCTGACGAGAATAATATCTCACTATCATTATTCGCGCAGAAGTATAATCTGATTGCAGATTAAAGCCCGAGGCGGGGTGCCCGGGCATAGCGTTCGAAAGGGTTGAACATGTTCGATATGGTTTCTCGCCGCGGATTCGTTTCGCTTTCTGCTGTCGCCGCTGCCGGCCTTGGTCTTGCCGGCTGTTCGGGCAGCAAGACGTCCGAGCCGGCCGGATCCGATGTCGGCTCCGCCAAGGCCTCTTCCAAGAAGGAAACCGTCGAGCTGCAGGTCTTTGCCGCTAACTCCCTCGAGAAGGCCCTGCCCGAGGTTCAGGAGCTCTACACCGACCAAACCGGCACCACCTTTGCCGACACGCAGTTTAAGGCCTCCGGCGACCTCGTCGAGCAGATGAAGGCCGGCGCCACGGTCGACGTGCTCATCACCGCTTCCAAGGGCACCATGGATGACGCTGAGACCGCCGAGCTCGTCGACACCGACACCCGCGAGGACATGTTCGTCAACGATCTCGTGATCATTCGCGCCGAGGGCTCCGATACTAAGGTCGAGGCCATCGCCGACGTCGCGAATCTGGACGGTAAGATTGCCATCGGCGACGCCAAGACCGTCCCCGCCGGCAAGTACGCCAACCAGGCGCTGGCTTCCGTGGGCCTCTATACCG
>JAXJLC010000098.1:0-2601 GCA_036297365.1 Collinsella sp. | reverse complement strand
CCCTGCGGAATCGAGGAGATGATCATCGACTTAGCGTCCTCGGACAGGCTCGAGGCCAGGCAAGACTCGGCCTTTGCCGTGTCACCGTCGCCGGCAGCCTGGAACAGATCGGTAAAGACAGACTCCTGAGACGGGAAGCCAAAGCCGCGCGTGTAGGCAAAGCCCAGACCGCCCGCAGCAATCAAAATGAGCAGAAGCAGCACGATGAAGACTTTGAGACCCGTGTGGCGATGGCGACGACGGACCTTGGCCTGCTTACGATCCTGACGGTCCTGCTGGACCATCTCGGACTCGGACAGCGTAAAGAAGCCGGTGTCCGAGGGATCGGGCATAAACTGACCGGTCGCGCCCGTAGGATCGAGCGGATCGACGGCAGGAGCGTCCATCGCGGGCGCCGGAGCCGTGGCCATAGCCGTCTGGGCAGACAGTGCGGCAAGCGAATCATGCACGCGGGCAAGCTCATCGGCCTGCTCAGAAGTGAGCTGGTAGATGCCATCGGCAGTAGCGGCGTTAAAGGCGTCGAGTGCGTCGGAGGGACGGCCGGCGGCAGAAAGCGCCTGACCCATGCCGGCATTGAGCGCACGCGTGTCGTCGCGGGGGCCGGCAAAGTCGATAGCCGTGCGGTAGGTCTCCACGGCATCCGCCGGACGGCCAAGCTTAATGAAGCAACGACCGAGCTCGCCGAGTGCGGCGGCAGGAGCCGGATTGGCGCCGTCGATGGCAGCCTGACGGAAGGCAGTACCCGCGTTGGCATAATCGCCCGACTGGAACAGCGCATTGCCCAGGCCCAGATAGGCCTTGAACGGCGTGGCATAGGAAGCATCCTGCGTAGCAGCAGAGAACGCCTGGGCGGCCGTCGTGTAGTCGCCCACGGCGGCGAGCGCCTTGCCGCGGTTGGTGAGCAGCGCGCCGCGCTTGCCGTAGGTGCCGTCGTTGAGGGCGGCAGCATAAGCCTCGGCGGCCTCGGCATACATGCCCAGGTGCATCAAGGCGTTGCCACGAAGGTGATCGGCCTCGCCCATAATCTCATCGGGAGTCTTTGCCGCCCCAAGCATCTGGGCTGCAGCGGAAAAATCACCCGCGCGGTAAGCGGCGCGGCCCTGTTGGATCAGCTGGCTATTCAAGGAAGTCCCCTTTACTCGTGAACGATCTCGACATGGACGATCTCGTCGCCGGCACGCAGCTGCGAAATCACATCGAGACCCTCGACCGTGGTACCAAAGACGGTGTAACCGGAATCGAGGTTATGCTGGGCACCCAGGCAGAAGTAGAACTGCGAACCCGCGGAATCGGGGTCCATGGAGCGTGCCATGGCAAGGGCACCATCGACATGGCTGTTGCGCGGATTGGTGGCAAACTCGCCCTTGATGCAGTAGCCGGGGCCACCGGTACCGGGCATGCCGTCGGGGCCCTCAAGGCCGGCAGCGACGTCGGCGCCGGACATATCGCGGGTATTGGGGTCGCCGCCCTGAATGACAAAGCCGGGCACATAGCGATGGAACTTAAGGCCATCATAGAAACCCATCGTAGAAAGCTCGCAGAAGTTCGCGACATGAATGGGAGCGCCCTCGCCGTCAAACTTGACCTTGATGGTACCCTTCGACGTCTCAATAACGGCGCATTCGTCGCCGGCAAGCTGATACTTGGGCGTGTAGAGCTCTTTCTTAAAACCAAACATGTGGTTCCTTCCTCGTGCGTTTAAAGCATATTTGTACGAATTGTAGCAATAAGCATGCGCTTACATCAATTGCGCACGTAGGTTATGCCGACTATGGCGAACTAATTTTAGGAACGCTGCTGCGGCTTCCAGGAGCCCACGTTAGCGTCGTACTGATTCAGCGCGCTGTTGCCGCCCTGTGCGATGGGCGCCAGGATCTCGCTTTGGTGGGAACTCATCGACTCGCCATCGGGAATGGCCAGCGAGATGTCCCAGCTCTGGCAGATCACGTCGACGCGCTCATACATCCACTCGGCAAGCTGCTTTAAGTGGGCGATGTCGTCCGCATAGACCGTATCGTCCTGATACTTAAGGTTATTGAGCTCATCTTGCGTCTTTTTGATCTGGTCGCGCAGGGCGTAGGCACTCTGCGACAGCTCCTGACGGGTGGACAGCGGCGATCGGAGATAGCCGTTGTTAAAGGAATCGATGACCTCGCCGATCTGGTCCTCGTCACCGTAGGACACAATAGTCTGATACAGACCGTCGAGCCTGGTATAGAGCTGATCATCGGTCAGCACGGTTTCTTCCTGGACCACCTCGGCAGAATCGTCTTGCTTGGTATCGTCCTCAGTCGCCTCGCCCTTTTGGCGCGTGGGGAAGGTGGTTTGTGCAGCTTGGCCAAACTGGTCGTAAAAGCCAGGCATGACACCCATGGGATCGGTCGTCACGAACCAGTAGGCACCGCCGCAAACGACAGCAAGGACCGCGATGACGATAAGCGGCTTGGGAATATGACGCTTGTGCTTGTGATAGGCGTCCTCGTCGGGGTGCACCTTGCGCTTGGACTTTTGAGCATCGTCATGCAGGGAAACGGGCGTGGGAATATCGACCTTGGGGACACCGAAATCCTTATCGAAAGCCGGCAGCACGCAGGTCTCGTT
>JAXJLC010000097.1:0-2636 GCA_036297365.1 Collinsella sp. | reverse complement strand
TAGGGACGTTCCTTTTCTGCCGGCAGTTTAGGAACGTCCCTAACTGCCGGCTCGGGAACGACAAAGCGCTAGTTCACTTCGACGGGTTTGGCGCCGGGGTAGCGCTCCTCAAAGTCTAGGCGGTACTTATTGTCATTGGTGCCCGCCACGTTGTCGCGCGACAGCGGCGCCACGATCTCATTCTTGTGATCCGCAGGCTTGGTGTATTTCAGGCTGATCTCCCAGGCATCACAGATTGCGTCAATGCGGTGATCCAGGTCGTCATACAGGGCAACGATGTCTTTCCAGGAACTGTAGTTCTTAGAGCTCGTCGGGACGTCCAGGTCCTCGACGATGTCGTAATACTGCTCGATGGTGTCCTCTGTGCGCTCGGCGACGTCGGCGAGATTTTGACGGGTGGTGCGATCTTCTTCCAGATAGCTGCCGTTGAAGTTCTGCGCGCAGCCACGGACGTAGTTGTCGAGGTCTTCGAGCAAGTCGTAGTATTCGCTCAGTCGGCGGTAGAGATTCTGCTCGGAGAGCGTTGCTTCGCCGCCATCCTCGTCGTCATCGTCATCATCGTCGTACAGGCTGTTGGGATCGCCGAGAGGCTTTAGGTCATCGTCGTCGACGTCATGGTGCAGCTTAGCTACCTCGGCAGTCGTCTGCGTGGCGGCGTTGTCGAAAGGCTTGATCACAAAGAAAACGACCAGGGCGATGATGATCGCCACCAGCACAACAATAACGGCGATAAGCGGCCCGGTGCCGCTCTTTTTGGGAGCGGGGGTCTGTGGCGAAGCGGGCGTGTATGCGGGAGCCGGCTCCTGTTGGGGCGAGCCGCTCGCGACGGGTATGCGCTGCGTGGTCTCGACGGCCGCAGGGCTTGCGGCGGGGTCGGGGCGATAGGCGAGGGGGTCGTCCGCCTTGGCTTGCGGCGTATCAAGGGAGCCGGTCTGCTCAAAAGCGGGCTGGCTATCGCTCGCGGTTGTTTGCTCAACGGGTGCACCGCACGAGGTGCAGAACTTGGCATTATCTGCAAGAAGCTTGCCGCACGAGGCGCAATACCGAGACATTGCCACTCCTTTCGCCACATTTCAATGCAATACGACGATTATACCCAGCGTCCAAAATTCCCCATCATAAGTTGCGGTGAAATAGGGACTGTTTGGCGGTCTCAGAGCTTCAATCAGTCCCTATTTCACCGCAACTTTGGAAAGGCACCTTTAGCCATTGGGGACGCACCGAGCACTGGGGTATCATGGCTTGGTTGATATATATCTGCATTTACGCGCCTTGTAGGAAGGGGCTGCGCCCATGGCTTTTGAGCCCGCTCAACATAGCTTTATCACGCTCGAGGGCGTCGATGGCGCCGGCAAGTCCACGCAGGCGCGCCTGCTTGCCCGCGCTCTTGAACTCGCTGGCTACCAGGTTGTGAGCCTGCGCGAGCCGGGCGGTACCGCCATCAGCGAAAAGATCCGCGCCCTGCTGCTCGACCCCGCCAATACGGCGATGGGCGATACTTGCGAGCTGTTGCTCTACGAGGCGGCGCGCGCCCAGCTAGTGCATGAGGTTATCGCGCCCGCCCTCGCGGCCGGCAAGGTGGTCCTGTGCGACCGCTTCTACGATTCCACGACCTGCTATCAGGCGTTTGCCGACGGCCTCGATCGCCAGATGGTGCGCGATGCCAACAACCTGGCCGTTGCGGGGACGCACCCGGCGCTCACACTCGTCTACCACATCACGCCCGAGCAGGCGGCGCTGCGCATGGCAGCCCGTGGTGCGGCCGACCGCATGGAGGCTAAGGGCATGGCCTTCCAAGAGCGCGTCTACCAGGGATTTTGCGCCATTGCCGCCGAGGAACCAAACCGCGTAAAGCTCATCGACGCGACCGCGTCCATCGAGGAAGTCTTCGCGCAGACGGTCGAGTGGGTTCGCGCCTACGGCCTCGACATTTCCCAGGACGCCGTCACCGCTGCGCTTGCCCAGGAGGCCGAGTAACATGGCCCCCGCTCAGGCAAGTCTGCTGGCCAAGCTCGACACCCAAGAGCGCGTGCGCGACTTTTTGACCAATGCCGTCGCCAGCGGTCGCGCGTCGCACGCCTACCTGTTTTTGGGCGCGCCCGGCGCGGGCAAGCTCGACGCCGCGTGGGCGCTCGCCCAAGCCTTCCTGTGCGAGCAAGATGGCTGCGGCTCATGCGATAGCTGCGTGCGCGTCGCCCGCCATACGCACCCCGACGTGCACTATTACACGCCCGAGAGCGCCACGGGCTACCTCATCGCCCAGACCCGCGAGCTGCTCGATGACGTGCCTCTGGCGCCCATCCGTGCCAAGGCCAAGGTCTACATCATCGACCGTGCCGAGCAACTGCGCGCCAATACCGCCAACGCACTGCTCAAAACACTCGAGGAGCCGCCCGAGGGCGTTATGTTCATCCTGCTAGGCACCTCGGCAGACGTGATGTTGCCCACCATTGTGAGCCGCTGCCAGTGCGTGCCGTTTCGGCTGGTATCGCCTGCCGTCGCCGCGCGTGCCGTGAGCCGCGCTACCGGTCAGGATATCGCGCGTTGTCGCATGGCTGTTGCCGTGGCGGGGAGCCCAACGCGCGGCATCGAGTTTCTTAAGAGCGCCGAGCGCCAAGACGCCCGCCGCCAGATGG
>JAXJLC010000096.1:0-2181 GCA_036297365.1 Collinsella sp. | reverse complement strand
GGCTGCTGGTCCGTCTGGCGCATTGCTGCAATCCGGTGACGGGCGACGATATCGTCGGCTTCATCACGCGCGGCCGTGGCGTTTCGGTGCATCGCGCCAACTGCCCCAACGTCAAGGGCCTTATGGAGCATCCCGAGCGCATGATCGAAGTGGAGTGGGACGGCGCTGCCGACACCCTCTTCCAGGTCGAGATCGTGGTCGAGTGCCTGGACCGCATGGGCCTGCTCAAGGATGTCACCATTGCCATTGGCGATGCGGGCGGCAATATCCTTTCGGCCGCCACGTCGACCAACCGCGAGGGTATTGCAACCCTGCGCTTTATGGTCGAGATCTCGGACGCGAGTGGTCTGGATCCGCTGCTGGCCTCTATCAGCAGCGTTGACTCGGTCTACGACGCACGCCGCCTGATGCCCGGCGAGGGTGGAGCCCAGCTTAAGCGCCGCGTTTAGTCGCGACGAACGCGCCACATTATCAATATTCGCTACACTCGAGGCATCGTTTGATGCCTCGAGTTCTATAGAGAGGAAAGGGACATGAATGCTGTGTCCTTGGATGTAACTCCCAAGGGATCGGTCGAGATCGAGACACTCGTAAACGGTCCCATTCAGACCAATAGCTATGCTGTTATCTCGGACAATGAATGCGTGATTATCGACCCTGCGTGGGAAGGCGAGCGCCTGGTGGAGCATATTCGAGCCGAACATCCCGGCGTACGCGTGCTTGGCGCCGTATGCACTCATGGCCATGCCGATCATGTTGGTGGTGTTGCCGGCGTGCGAACCACCGTTGGCGCGGGCTGCCAGTATGAGCTGTGTGCTAAGGATGTGGCGGTGCCGCATGTGAACATCGAGGAACAGCGAGCTATGTGGGGCATTGAGACGCCCGACCCCGGGGAGCCGACGCGCCTGCTCGCCGAGGGCGATGCTATCGAGGTTGGCGATATCTGCCTGCAGGTGATCGAGACACCAGGGCATACGCCGGGCGGGATCGTCTTGTTCGCCGCCACCGAGCAGGGAAGCATCGCCTTTGTTGGCGACACCCTGTTCCCGGGCAGCCACGGCCGCACCGATCTTGCCGGTGGCGACGAGGCGGCGATTCTGCGCTCGCTCTCCAAGCTCGCCCGGCTTCTCCCGCCCGATACCGTTTGCCTAACCGGGCATGGCGATTCGACCACCATGGCACGCGAGCTCATGCAGAACCCTTTCATGCGGGTGTAGTTTTATAGTCAGCTTCTAAAGCACGAGAAGCGTCCAAACGTCAAGCTATTTTTCCCCAACGGGTCAATTTCGTAGGGC
Organism: Collinsella sp.; assembly: GCA_036297365.1. Lineage (GTDB taxonomy): Bacteria > Actinomycetota > Coriobacteriia > Coriobacteriales > Coriobacteriaceae > Collinsella. Next base: position 886 of record JAXJLC010000096.1, on the reverse strand, counting down.
AAACGGTCAAAAAAGTCTGTTTGGACGATATTCGTGAACAAACGAACGTTTATGCTCGGGTGCGCCGTGGTAAAATCACAGGCGTTATCGGAGCAACCTTACAGGAGGTTTCTTTTATGCTCGTCAACGCAGCAGACATGCTCAAGAAGGCCGAGGCCGGCAAGTACGCTCTCGGTGCCTTCAACACCAACAACCTCGAGTGGACCCTGGCTATTCTCCAGGCCGCCGAGGAGGCCAAGTCTCCGCTGATCCTTCAGTGCACCGCTGGTGCCGCTAAGTGGATGGGCGGTTTCAAGGTCTGCGCCGACATGGTCAAGGCTGCCGTCGAGGCCACGGGCGTTACCGTTCCCGTCGCCCTTCACCTCGATCACGGTTCTTACGAGGACTGCTTCAAGTGCATCGAGGCCGGCTTCACGTCCATCATGTATGACGGCTCTCACGAGGAGACCTTCCAGCTTAACCTCGACCGCACCAAGGAGCTCGTTGAGCTTGCCCACTCCAAGGGCATGTCCATCGAGGCCGAGGTCGGCGGCATCGGCGGCACCGAGGACGGCGTGACCTCCAACGGTGAGCTCGCTGATCCTGCTGAGTGCAAGCAGATCGCTGACCTGGGCGTCGACTTCCTCGCCTGCGGCATCGGCAACATCCACGGCGTGTATCCCGCCGACTGGGCTGGCCTTTCCTTCGAGCGTCTGGGCGAGATCAAGGCTCAGACCGGCGACCTGCCCCTCGTTCTGCACGGTGGTACCGGCATCCCCGAGGATCAGATCAAGAAGGCCATCTCCCTGGGCATCTCCAAGATCAACGTCAACACCGACCTGCAGCTCGTCTTCGCCAAGGGTGTCCGCGAGTACATCGAGGCTGGCAAGGATCAGCAGGGCAAGGG
>JAXJLC010000095.1:0-6950 GCA_036297365.1 Collinsella sp. | reverse complement strand
GTTCTACAAACTGCAGCAGACGCACGCCGCTGACGAGCTGCATAACATCGGCGATGGGTTTGCGCCCGGCCGTGTGCTCGAAGCGGTCCGTGCGGCATACCGACTCGGCACCAATATCTAACACGAAAGGATGGGCTCACAGATGAACCTGACCTCCCAACAACAAGCCCTGCTCGACGGCGCCAAGGGCCCCGCCATGGCCAAAGTGGTCAAGACCCTCGTTATGTACGGCGAATGCTTTGGCGCCGAGCGTATGGTTCCCGTGACCGGCGCAAACGGTCATCTTGTCACAAGTTTTGGCCTCTCCATGCTCGGTCCAGTCTATGACCTTATGGATGAGCTGCTGAAAGACGGCGCCCTGTCCGGTCAGTCATTCTCGGTCGACCCGAGGCCCCTCGACCCCGCCGTCCCGGCCAACCCGCTGCAAAAGCTGCTGTTCAAGATTATGTATTCCAAACAAGACGATTATGAGGCACAGCTGCGCTGCATGGGCCTATTGGACAACGATGCTTTCACCTGCACCTGCTACCAGCCCGAGGTTGGCAATCGACCTCGGCGTGGCGACATCCTAAGCTGGGCAGAAAGCAGCGCCGTGGTCTTTGCCAACTCCGTGCTGGGCGCTCGCTGCAATCGCAACTCCGGCATCATCGAGATGTTCGGCTCAATTGCCGGCTTTGTCCCGGAATTCGGCCTGCTCACCGATGAGGGCCGCAAGGCGACCTGGATCATCGAAGTCGACTGTAAGCGCAAGCCCGAAGCGCAAGTGCTTGGCAGCGCCATTGGCATGAAGGTGATGGAAGACGTCCCTTACATTAAAGGCCTCGACCGCTGGCTTGGCCGCGAACTCACACCCGGCACGCAGGACTACCTTAAGGACATGGGCGCCGCCAGCGCATCGAACGGCGCTGTCGGGCTCTACCACGTGGACGGCATCACGCCCGAGGCCGTCGAACAAGGCGAACACCTCATAGCACCAGACGCCCAAATCTATCGCATTGACGACGCCGAGCTGGAGCGCATCCGCTCGAGCTACCCCGTTATGTGGAAGAACCCGGGCGCGCGCCCCAAGCTTGCCTTCATCGGCTGCCCCCACCTCTCGTCTGCACAACTCGCCCATTGGGCAGACGCCATCTGCGATGGGCTGAGCGCCTCCGGCAAGTGCCGCGTGCAAGTACCCACCGTACTGACCGCCGCCCCATCCGTGGCAGACGCCTTCCGCAAGACTGCGGCATACAGACGCCTCTCGACTACCGGTGCCGTCGTCTCGAGCATCTGCCCGCTTATGTACACCAACAACCCGCTCTGCGGCAGCATGCCCATCATCACCAACTCCAACAAGTTGCGTACGTACTCGGCATCGCGCTACTACACCGACGACGAGGTGCTCGCCTACGTCACCACCGGAAAACCAATCAAATAGGAAGGCGACTCCTCATGGAAAAAATCTTTCACGGCCGCGTCGTTGTCCCCGGAACTGCCCACGCCAAGGCACTTGTCTCTCACGGAGGGCTCAACACACTCGCATCGTTTCAGAAGGCACTGATGTTTGGCGACAAAAAGGCCACGTGTTCCGACCAAAACAATCCCGACTTGTACGGCAAACCTTTGGCGGGATGTGCCTTGTGCCTTCCGCAGACTATCGGCTCCACCACAGGCGGCATGGTGCTCTTCTGCGCCACCAAAATGGAGCGCCAACCCGCATGCCTGCTGTTTTCCAAACCCATTGACAGCCTTGCCGCCGCTGGCGCGATCCTCTCGGGTGTATGGACCGACACCCCCATGCCCACCATTGACAACCTGGGCGATGAGTTTCTCGATGCTGTGTCGACGGGAGACGCCATCACCGTGACCGAAGACGGCACGGTCATCGTCGGCTAAGGCTATCCGACCCGCCGCCCGCAGATGAGCAACGTGTTTCGCCATTTCCCACGCGCGGTGCGGGCGATAATCTTGACGTATTCGATATACAACACGAAAGGAGTCCCACCATGGGAGCATCGGTATCGGTCGCACAGGGCGCGCCTCTTGATGCAGGCACCTACAAGGCAGACGAGGCAGCCGTCGAGCGCTTTTGCGAATTGCTGCGCATCCCCACCGTTTCGCGTGAGAACATCGCCGAGCGCGACGATGAGCCCTTCAGCCAGTGGATTCCCACGCTTCAGCGACTTTATCCGCATTTCTTTAAAGTCGCCGAGCTCACACGCGTCGACGACTTTGGCATGCTCCTGCGTTGGCCTGGCGCCGATTCCGCCTTGGACCCCATCGTCATGATGGCGCATCAGGACGTCGTGCCCGTCGAGGGCCAAGACTGGAAGCACGATCCCTTTGGAGCCGAGATCTTCGACGGCGAGATCTGGGCCCGCGGATCACTCGACACCAAGTGCATCGTCTCGGCTTTCTTCGAGGCCGCCGAGCATTTGATTGCCCAGGGCTTCGTTCCCCCGCGCGATGTCTGGTTCTTCTCGAGCGATGGCGAGGAAATCGCCGCACCTACTGCAACCCATGCAGTGCAGTGGCTTCGCGAGCATAACATCCATCCCTACATGGTGCTCGATGAGGGTGGCGCCGTGGCAACCGACGCCCCGCTCGGCGTCACCGAACCCGTTGCCATGGTAGGCGTGTCCGAGAAGGGCCACGTCGACCTTACCGTCACGGCGCGCGCCGACGGCGGCCATGCCTCTACGCCTGCGGCAAACGATGCCTGCCGTCTTCTCTGCCGTGTATGCGAGACTATCTCGGCCAACCCCGGCAAGCCGCAGCTCACGCCCGCCGTCGAGGCCACACTGACCGAGTTGGGTGCCCGTAGCAGCGCGACGTATCAGGCAATCTTTGGCAACCTGTGGCTCACGCGCCCCGCGGTTACCAAGATCATGGCCGCCAGCCCCGAGACCTCGGCCATGCTGCGCACAACCTATGCGCTCACGCAGCTCGAAGGCTCCAATGCGCACAATGTGCTGCCACCAGTTGCTCGCGCCAACTTCAACGTGCGCATCGCTCCGTTCGAGACCATCGCCGATGCCGTTGAGCGCGCCCGCAAGCTCGCCGCCCAGCAGTGCCGCGCCTCGGGCGTAAGCCCCGACCATGTCACCGTCGAAATCAACGAGGCGATTCCCTACACCGAGCCCGCGCCCATCTCGCCTTACGAAGACGATGCCGCCTTCAACTACATCCATCGCTGCGTGTCGGGTGTCTATCCCGAGGCCGGCTTTGCTCCCTACGTGCAGAACTCCTGTACCGACTCGCGCGAGTTCAACGAGATCTGCGATCGCGTCTACCGCTTCTGCGGCTTTATCTACTCGGGCGAGGCGCGCAAGCTCATCCATGCCGCCAACGAACGCATCGGCGTCGACGTCTACAAGCGCGGCATCGAATTCTATGTGGCGTTTCTCGCCAACCTTGAACAACTGTAGAACGGGGGCCGATAGCACCCCTCCCCGCTTTTACCGACCAGGAGAACCAGCATGACCCAACCAAATCTCAAGCGGGCGGCCCGGCTCGACACCAAGGCCGTCGCCCTCGCCTCCCTACCCTTTATGGGCATGATCAGCTTTTGGCAGGTCTACGACGGCATCGTTCCCAAGATGCTCACAGGGACCTTTGGCCTATCCAACTCGCTCACCGGCGCGATCATGGCCATCGATAATGTCTTTGGCCTGTTCCTGCTTCCGCTCTTTGGCATCCTCTCGGACCACTGCGCAAGCAAACTCGGGCGTCGAACGCCCTTTATCTTGGGCGGCTCCGCGGTGGCAATGCTCTCCGTCCCGCTCATCGCGATCGCCAACAACATGGGCAGTCTACCTCTGCTCATTGGCGCGATTATCCTCACGCTTTTGGCAATATGCGCCTACCGCACCATGACGGTTGCCATTGTGGCCGATATTACGCCTCGCCCACTGCGAACCAAGGCGGACTCGATCGAAAAGATCGTCGGCTATGCGGGAACGGGCCTTATGCTCGTTGCTATCTCGGTCATGGTTCCCAAGGCCGACAAACCCGATTATCTCCCGCTCTTTATCTTGCAGACCGCCTTTATCCTCGTGTCGGCCGTTGTCTACGGCGTCTTTGTCCGTGAGCCCGCCCTCGTCGAAAAGATGCGCGAGAAATCGCTGTCCATGGGCATCGACGAGGATCAGATTGACAAAGATGACTCCCCCGAGGTCGGCGGTAAAAATCGCATTGCAGACGCCGGCGTACGCCGCTCCATCATCATGCTGCTCGCCGCAACGTTTTTCTATTACATGAGCTATAACGCCATGACCACCAATATCAGCCGTTATGCCGATATGTTCTACGGCATGGAGGGCGGTTCCTATGCCATCATCAATATCGTGACAATTGCAGGCGCGCTGCTAAGCTACGTACCCTTGGCAAATCTTTCGCTCAAAATTGGCCGTAAAAAGGTCGCCCTGGACACCGCCGTCATCATGGTTTTATGCCCCGCGCTTCTTTGGCTGGCACCCGGTTTCTCGCCCGTGCTGTACGGCGTCTTTTTGTTGATGGGCGTTGCGCTGGGCGGCGTGGACCTGTGCGTGTACACGATGATTCTGGAGTGCTGCAGCTCCCAAAGCGTGGGCCGCTACTCCGGTTACTACTACACCGTGAGCATGGCGGCTCAGGTGGCGACACCGATTCTCTCCGGCATCGTTATGGACGTGGCGCCGTCGATGCTCTTCGCCTACATCACGGCAATGGGCATGTTTATGGCCGCGAGCATTGCCGCCGCCAAGCACGGCGATGCCATCTTGATCGACGAGGTCGCTCGCCGCGAGGCAGCAAAGTAGGAGACCGAATTAACTACCGTGCGAAAGGGGTCGGATGGGAAAAACGCCCATCCGACCCCTTTTTCGTTTCATCCTCCAGAAGCTTGTCGAAGCCTACCCCACCGTGACGGTTTCCCCAGTAAAGGTGCTGATGAGCAGCAGGATAAAGAACGCCAAGTAACTGATGCTCAGCGGGTACGCAATAATCAGGAAGACGACCCAGCCGACATTGGTGTTACCGTCGGCACGGCGTTGCTCGCGATTGCGGCAGAGCCAAATCGTCACGCCAATGGCCACAATCAACAGCACAAGTGCCGCTGCCGCCAGTCCAGCAAGCGCAAACATCACGCCAATGCTCACAGCAATAACCGGGAGCAGCAGCAAGCCGCACCCGCACCCACCCGGACTATACACGGCAGACTGTCGACGTCGTTCCATCGTCAATCCAAGTCAAGCAATCGTTTGTAGACATCGAGGCCCTTGAGTAGGGTTTCCTCGTCAAAGAGCATGGTATCAGTGTGAAGGGCACTCTTCGCATAAGCTGGGCAGCCGTCTGCGTCGATCGGGTTTTCTTGTCCCTCTGGCACGCCCGTGCCCAGCAAGAAGAACACGCCCGGCAGGTGGCGCTGATAGAACGCGAAATCCTCGGCGATTAGCAGCGGCTCGTCCACAAGTTGCAGCTCGGACAAGGCAGGCGCAATGCAGGCAAACAGCTCGGGGTCGTTATCGACTGGCGGATAGCCCTCGGCAAAATCGAGATCGTACGTACAGCCCGTTGCGGCGCAGGCCTCGTCCAACACGCGCCGCACGCCCTCACGCACACGGTCGAACATACCGTCCGTAAACACGCGCAGGCTGCCAGCCACATGTGCCTCCCCCGCCACCGCATTGCAGACGGTGCCGGCCTGCAGCAGGCCGAACTTACCAATGCAGGGTTCATCGGCGCCCAACTCGTCCATCAATTCACGCTCGGCGACCAAGAACTTGGCAGCTGCCAGCGCCGCGTCGTGCGACTCCTCGACCGGCACACCATAGGTCTTAGCGACATGGATACTCATCCCGTGAATGTGCACATGTGTCTCGCTCGAACGCGCCAACAGAGGACCGGGACAGCTCGCCAACGTACCGGCGGGCAAATCGGGCCATACGTGGAAGCCAAAGATGCGATCTGCCCCATAGCGCTCGAATACGCCGCTCTCGCACACCGTCTTGGCGCCACCGGTCGTTTCCTCGGCCGGCTGGAACACAAAAAGCACGTTGCGCCTCATGGCGCCCGGCCGCTCGCGAATCGTACGGTCGACATGCGTCGCGGCGGCAAGTGCCATAGCCATGTGTCCGTCATGTCCGCAAGCGTGCATCTTGCCGGGATGGGTCGAGGCGAACGCTGCCCCTGTTGCCTCGGCAATGGGCAGCGCGTCCATGTCGGCCCGAATCGCCGTGGCATGTGCGGCGCCAACGCCAGCATCGAAGAAAGCGCAGACGCAGCTGGGGCACGGATGGGTCACCTCGCAAGCGAGCGGTGCCAGTACGCCCTCGATATAAGCGATGGTTTGCGGAAGATCGAAATCGAGCTCCGGAATGCGATGGAGATCGCGGCGATAGCGACGGAGTTCTTGGAGCTCGGTCATAGAGGATCCCTTCGTGAGGCATATCTGTTGCAACTTATTGTGATACAGGATTGTGGCACACATGTTTCCAGCATATTGCTGCATTTTTTAAACGTTATATACGAATACTCTTGTTTGGTAAAGTGCAACGTGGTAGGGTCTTTACCACTTGATAGAGGCGCGGGCACGAAGAGCCGCGGGCGAGCCGGCAGGCTTTGACCCCGCGGGGAGGCGAAACCCGCCGAACTGGGCTTTTCGGGCACGAACAACCTGGTGGGCCTGCGGGAAATACCCACAGGACTGTCTGCAGCAATGCGGGAGCGCTATCCGGACATTGGGTCCACGCTATGCGGATTCGATGCGCAGATGGCGCCGTCTGGATAGCGAGGTTTACGGGACATGGCATTGACCCCCAACGAGGCATATGCGGCCAAGCAGCCGTTTGTGGACAAGGAGACACTCGAGCATATCGTCGAGCAGTTCCCCACGCCGTTTCATCTATACGACGAGGCGGGCATCCGCCGCAACATGCAAGAAGTACGCGACGCCTTTGCATGGAACCCGGGCTTTAAGGAATACTTTG
>JAXJLC010000094.1:0-4298 GCA_036297365.1 Collinsella sp. | reverse complement strand
ATGCCAGGCAGAACTTGCCGGTTGCCTTGCCCGCACCAGTTGCGACGAGCTTGCCTTCGACCATCTGCTGGGCAAAGCGACCCCATGCCAAAAAGACGACCGACTGGGGCAGCTGGCAGCAGCGTTCGATAACGTAGTCGGTGAGCGTGCTCCAGCCCAGTTTGGCATGCGAGTTCGCGGCATGCTCGCGCACGGTGAGCGTGGTGTTGAGGAGCAGGACGCCCTGCTGTGCCCATGGGGTTAGGTCTCCCGTGGCGGGAATGGGGCAGCCCAGATCGGCTTTGAGTTCCTTATAGATGTTGCGCAGGCTCGGCGGCAACTTGGTTTGCGTCGCGGGGACCGAGAACGACAGCCCCATGGCCTGGTTGGGTCCGTGATAGGGGTCTTGACCCAAGATGACAACTTTGACCTGGTCGGCCGGCGTGTAGGCGAGGGCATTGAGGATGTCGTCCTGTGCCGGGTAGATGGTCTGCTTGGCACGTAAAAGGGCGATGCGTTCGAGCAGCTGGTTCGTAGTGTCACGTACCGGCTGTGGCGCATCGCCCAACCAAGTTGCTATGTTGCGGTCGCGGGTCGCGGCGTCCATGGGGCTCCTTTACGTCAGATGCTCTGTCGGTATCTATTGTAAAGGCGCACCGGTTGCCTTTATGCCACGGCCGTATGAAGAGTGGGGTCTACGAGACGTGCTCGGGCGCTCCTGCCATGCGAGCCTGTCCATGCGCGCGGAGGCGTGGAAGCTCGACGGTTGCCACCATGACCCCGGTTAGGATGAGGGCGGCGCCAAAGAAGGCGATGGGGCTCAGGACCTCGCCAACCAAGAAGAACGAAAAGACAGCGGAGCAGACCGGCTCAAGCGAGAAGGCGAAGCCGGTGGTCTCGGCGGGCACGTGGGGCTGCACGAGCGTCTGGGTGATAAAGCCATAGGCAGAGCAGATGAGTGCGAGGGCAACGACAACGACGATCTCGCTGGGCGTACTGGGAAGTGTGAAACCGCCAAAGACGCATGCGGCGATGCCCGAGAACAAGCCGCCGAAGCCCAGCTGCCAAACGCCCAGAGCAAGCGGGTTGACATCTTCGACAAAGCGCTTCGCCACAATGATGTGGCCGGCATAGACAAAAGCGGAGAGCAGCATGATGATCGCGCCGGGATTCAGGCTGGTAAAGTCGGCGCCCGAGAGCAGCAACATACCGCAGGTGACGATGGCGGTGCCGACGAGCACTTTGCGCTCGGGGGCGCGACGCAGCAGGGCGGCGTTGGCAAACGGCACGATCACGACCGTCAGGCTCTGCAAAAAGCCGGCGGTGGAGGCGGAGGTGAGGCTGGAGCCCAGGCACATGCAGGTGAGCTCGGTTGCCATAATGGCGCCGATGATGGCGGCACGGACCATAAGGTCGCGGTTGATACGGAACGCGCGCTTGTGGAAGAGCAGCAGGCAGGCCGCGAAGGCGATGATGCAGCGCAGCGCAACGATGCTCGTGGCGTTCATGCTGTCCATGCCGATCTTCATGAGGGGGTACGAAAAGCCCCATGCGACGGGAACGGAAAATGAGAGCGCGATTGCTTTTTTGCGGTCCATGGGACTCCTTGTTGTTACAGAACGGTTTCGTAAAAAGGATTCTGCTCCCAGATGTAGATGTAGTAAAGCGAATGTATCTTCAGTATGATTAAGAAACGCTAATGTCGGTAGGAAAAGCCCTGGCAAAACGTTTTACGTCTGCATTGATGTGGAGGCACGATGGCATCGCGGTATCAGATTGTGTGTATGGTGGTCGATCGCGGCAGTCTTAAGGGCGCGGCCGATGAGCTGGGCTATACGCAAAGTGCGGTGAGCCAGGCCGTCAAGGCACTCGAGCGCGAGCTGGGCACTACGATTATCGAGCGGGGTAAGCAGGGCGTGTCGCTTACGCGCGACGGTAAACAATATCTGCCGTACCTGCGCCAGATCGTGACTGCCGAGGCCGAGCTTGAGGGCAAGCGCCAGGAACTGCTGGGGCTTTCGTCGACTGATATTCGCATCGCGACGTTTACCAACGTGAGTCGAACCGTGCTGCCGCGCGTGATTCGCGACTTTGGAGCCCTGCACCCGGGCGTACGCTTTACCCTCAAGCAGGGCGATTACACGCGCAACGCCCAGTGGGTGCACGATGGCGTGGTTGATTTTTGCTTTACGGCACGTGGGTTTACCGCTGGGCTCGAGAAGCGCGTGGTCTATCACGACGAGTTGGTAGCATTGTTGCCGGCCGAGCATCCGCTGACGGCAAAGGAAAAGGTGACACTTGCCGACCTGGCGTCCGAGCCGTTTGTGCTGCTGGATGAGGGCGAACAGAGTCTGGTGCTCGATGCATTCGCAACGCATGGACTGTCGCCGCACGTGACGAGTGAGGTGACCGACGACTACACCATCATGGCAATGGTGGAGGAGGGCCTAGGCGTGAGCATGCTCTACCGGCGTACTGTGGAGGGCATGCGAGCCGATATTCGTGTGCGGCCCATCGTGCATGCCCCCTCGCGCGACGTGGTGGCCGCCTGGCGCAGCTGGGACACCATGCCTATCGCCACGAGGCGCTTTATCGACTATATGAGCTCGCATATTGTCAATTAATGACTGGCGTGGCGTTGGGTGCGGTGTTTAGCGGGCTGTCGCTTTGGCTTGGGTGGCGCGATAGGTGCGTGCCGGGTGGCAGAGTAGTACCGCCACGACCATGAAGAACGCCGTGGTGCCCAAGCTGATGGGGTAGACCATCATGATGTTCGCAAAGGTGCGGAAGTGCGGGAACACGCAGAACACCCAATAGAAGCGGATGCCGCAGACGCAGATCATGGTGATGAGGGCGGGCGTGAGTGAAATACCAAAGCCGCGCAGGTATCCTGACATGTTTTCGTAGAACATGCTAAAGGCGTACGCCGGGAAGATCGAGCACACGCGGATATAGCCGATCGAGACGATGTTGGGATCGCTGTTGAACAGCGACAAGATCTCGCGCCCCAGACCGACAATAACGATGATCGTGGTGAGTGCAACGATACCGCCTTCGACCAGGCAGACCTTAAGGGTCTTGGTGCAGCGGTCGATCTGGCGGGCACCGTGGTTTTGTCCCACAAAGGTGGTGCAAGCCTGGCTAAAGCTGTTGAGCAGGTTGTAGCACACGTACTCCAGGCTCATGGCGGCGCTCGATGCCGCCATGACCTCGGTGCCCAGGCTGTTGATGGCGGACTGGATGATGATGTTGGCGACGGCAAAGACGGCGCTTTGGATGCCGGCGGGCAGGCCGATCTTGACGATGCGCTTGAGGGCGACGGGGTCGATAGCCAGGTCGCGTAGGGTGACGCGGACGACGGAGTCGGTCTTGAGCAGGCGGATAAAGAGCGTGGCGGCGCTGACGGTGTAGGCGATGGCGGTGGCGATGGCTACGCCCGCGACGCCCCAGTGGAGTACGGGGACAAAGATGAGGTCCAGGCCAATGTTGAGGACGGTGGACACGGCAAGCGCCTGCAGCGGCATGCGGGTGATGCCGACGGAGCGGAAGATCGCGGCCTCAAAGTTGTAGAGCAAGATCGAGGGCATGCTGAGCAAAAAGACGCGCAGGTAGAGCGCGGCGAGCGGCATGGTCTCGGCGGGAACGTTGAGCGCGGCGAGCATGGGCTCGGCAAAGATCTCGCCCAGTGCGATGACGACAAAGCCCACGAGCGCCATTAAAATCGAGGTATGGACGGCGCGTTTGACCATGTTCTGATCGTTGCGGCCGATAGCGTTGGCGATGACCACGTTGGAGCCAAGCGACATGCCAATAAACAGGTTGAGCATAAGACTGGTAAGCGGAACATTGGAGCCAACTGCCGCCATGGCGAGGGTTCCCTGGTCGCCCGAGAAGTTACCGATGATGACCGTGGCGATGAGGTTCGACAGCTGCTCCAAGATGCTCGTGGCGGCCACGGGGAAGGCGAACAGGGGAATATTGCGCCACAGCGAGCCGGTGGTCATGTCAATGTGCTTAGATACGGTGTCAGCCATACGCTCTCAATCTCTAACATGCTATTTTGTGCTTATTTGCGCAGACGATGATACTCCTAATCGACTAGTCATTGGGGACGTTCTAAAACGACTAGTCATTCAAGAACGTCCCCAATGACTAGGCGGGGAAGGCATGCGACAATGGTGGGCGTTGTGTTGTTCGCGCTAAGGAGTTGCCATGTTGTTGTGTCCCGTTTGCCATGAGCCGCTGGTGGATGACGAACGCGGTGCTGCATGCGCGGGTGGGCACCGGTTTGACCGTGCGCGCGAGGGCTATCTATATCT
>JAXJLC010000093.1:0-15387 GCA_036297365.1 Collinsella sp. | reverse complement strand
TGTTGTCGATGTAAGGCTGGACGCGGTAACGCTTCGCCTCCTCGGGCGTCAGCGCCAAAGCGCGCTCGGTCTCCTCAAAGCCGTCGGCACCAGTCGAATGCAACACATAGAGGTTCTTGCGCGAAAGCAGCTCGTTTTTGAGCGAAACCACGCGCTCGTTGAGGTGCTGGGCGCCAAGTGAACCGCCAAAGACGAGCAGCAGCGTAGCGTCCTCGGGAACACCAAGTGCCTTGCGGCCGCGAGCGCGATTGCCCTCGATCACCGAGCGACGTACGGGGTTACCGGTCATGAGCACGTGGTCAGGGTCACCTTCGCGCTCAAAGACCGAACGCGCTGCCGGCACCGAGATGCACACGCGGGCGGCGTGGGAGTTCATCATCTTGTTGGCCAGGCCCGGAACAGAGTTCTGCTCATGCAGCAGATACGGAACGCCCGCGCCCTTGCACCACCCCAGCAGCGGAACCTCGACATAGGCACCAAAACCAATGGCGGCATCGGGCTTGCCAACCTTTGAAAAATGACTGGCGAGCGCACGCTTGGCCTTGTTGACACGCCACAGCGAGGTCAGCGCCGTCCAAGGACGGGAGCGGTCGAAGCCTGTGACCGTAATGGGCACAAAATCAAACCCAGCCTCGGGGACCAGACGACCCTCGAGCTTGCGCGACTGGCCCACGAACACAACGTGGTGGCCACGGTCACGCAGCTCTTCGGCCAAGGCGAGCGCGGGGTTGATGTGCCCTGCCGTGCCGCCGGCTGCAATAGCAACGGTCATTTTATCGGTCATGGTAGTCCCTTCGTACACGCGGTCCCTGGTCGTCGGTACGCAGACGCGCCGACGGGTCTGAGTTCAAATCGATTCGATTATATCCGCCGCCCGCATTGCGAGGAGTGGGGCGCTGAGGACGACCTTGCGGCGCCGTTCGCTGACGCGGGCGGGCTGCGGGGTCGGTCGCAGAGCCATCCAGGACGGTAAAACCGTTACGCGAAGATCGCTCGCCGCGCACGTGGGGCACGCCGGCGGTACTCTCATCCATAACGGCAAAGCTCTCACGGCGGCGGTCATACTCATCGCGGCGGGCGCTCTCGTACGAAACGCGCAGGATCAACCCGGCAAGCATGAGCGACACAATAATCGACGAACCGCCGTAGCTAATAAACGGCAACGGTTTGCCCGTCATGGGAAACACGTTGAGGATGCCCAGCGCGTTAATCAAAAACTGCACCGCGAGAATGACCGCGGAGCCAGACGCCATAAGCGCGCCCCGACGATCGGTCGCCTGCTCGGCAATGCGAAACGCCGAGTAGATCAGCATCGCAAACACCAAGAAGAACAGCACGGTTCCGACAAAACCAACTTCCTCGCCAATGATGGCCAGGATGTAGTCATTGTGCGCCTCGGGCAGATACGAGTACTTCATGGTTGAGTTGCCGATGCCACGGCCGAACAGACCGCCCGAGGCAAAGGCCATGATGGCAAGCGTGGCCTGATAGCCGTCACCATACTCGTCGGCCCAAGGGTTCAAGGCAACCTGAATACGCACCATACGGTACGGCTCTGCGACAAGCGCAATCACGATCACGAGAATGCCGAAGATTAGCACGCCGATGATAAATCTGGGGTCGAGACCCGCAAACAACGCCATGCACATGAGGGTCAACAGGATGATCAGGACAGTACCGAAATCGGGCTGGATAAAGATCAGAAAGAGCGAAATGCCCAGGTAGATGCCCATCTTGCGAAGGAATTCGTTGATGTTGCCACCGGGCGAAAAGAAGCGATCAAGCATGATGGCCGAATACGCAATGGCAAATGGCTTTAAAAACTCGGAAGGCTGGAACTGAATACCGGCGATGTTGAGCCAGCGCGTGGCGCCGCGGCTGCCGCTGCCCACCAAGAACACCAGAAGCAGTAGCCCTATCATGCCGATAAGGAAGATCCTGAGCACATCCTCCCCAAACCAGCTGTCCGGCAAAACGCGCACGATGGCAATCAGTGCCAGAACACCGACCACGGCAAACGCGGCCTGTCGACCCAGAAAAAACGTCGCCGAGCCATTCTCGTGCAGCGCCTCGACCGAAGACGCCGAGTACACCATCAGCAGGCCAAAGCACACCAAGGTAAACAAGCAGGCCATGAATATCAAACGGGGGCGCATGATACGGGCGGGAACGCCGGCAATATAGCGTTCGCTAAACGACTGCCCGCCGCGGCTGGAACGCGGTGTGATGCGACGTGAGGAAGCACGGTCCGAGTCGGGCCTCCTCATACCTTGTCGGGGGCTCTCCTCTCTCACCGCAACCCCTATTCCATTTGCGATTTCGCCGCAGCGGCAAGCTGAGCCACGTAGTCCTTAAACACGCGGCCGCGCTCCTCATAGCCCGAGAACTCATCGAACGAAGAGCAGGCAGGTGATAGTAAGATCACGTCACCACGGCTCGACAACGAACGGGCAACGTCCACGGCGTCGCGCAGGTCATCTGCCTGGGCGATATCCACATCGCCATCGACATCGGCCTCGTCCATAGCGGCGGTGAAGCGCTCGCGCGCATCGCCAAAGCAGACGACCGAGCGCACGTTGTCCATAACGACGCGCGCGAAGTCCGTGAGCGGCGTGCCCTTATCGTGGCCGCCGAGCAGCAAGATCACATCGTCATCGGGAAATGCCGTCAGCGCCTTCTCGACCGCATCGGTGTTGGTCGCCTTGGAATCGTTGACGTAGCGCACGCCGTCAATCTCGCCACACGGCTCCACGCGGTGCTCGAGCGGCTGGAACGAGGCAAGACCGCGGCAGACACCATCGACATCGGCACCGACCGCCAAGGCAGCCGTGGCAGCGCACAGGGCATTGATAACATTGTGATGGCCCGAGATCTTGAGCTCGGATGTAGCGATGAGCGGGGTCTCGACGCCCTTCAGACGCACGATCATCTTGCCATCGCGCACAAAGGCGGCATCCTCGCCCTCAGGCTCGTCAAAGGCAACCTTGCAGATGCGACGACCCGGCGTGTAGATGTACTCATCGAACTCGTGAATGCCGGCGTCTTCGACGTCGACAACCGCCAGATCGTCATCGACCATATTGTCAAACAGTTTAATCTTGGCAAGCGCGTAGTTCTTATGGCTCTTATGCCAGCCCAAGTGGTCGGGAGTGATGTTGAGCAGAACCGCCACGCGGGGGTGGAGCTCGGTGGTCGTAGCAATCTGATAGCTCGAGAGCTCAGCCACAAACCACTCGTTGTGGGCTCGGCCGTCAATCTCGTTGACCGGCGGCTCGCCGATGTTGCCGACAGCAACGCTGGCCTCGCCGGCAGCCTTGAGCAGATAATCAGTCAGCGACGTGGTGGTCGTCTTGCCGTTGGTGCCCGTGATGGCAATCCAGTTATCGGGCGACAGGCGATAGGCAAACTCGGGCTCACCCATAATCTGAGCGGCATGCTCGCGCCCGGCCTTAAAGAAGCCCGAGAACTCCGAGATGCCCGGGCACGTCACGCATACGTCATAGGCGCCCTCGACCTGTTCGGTCCCATAGACAAACGACACACCAGCAGCCTCGAGCGCACGCGTGGCGTCATTGGGCTCAGAGGTGCCGCCGCCATACACGGTAACGGCGCTTACGCGCTCGGGATGTGCCAGCGCCCAGCGGGCGACATCGAGACCGGATTTGCCCTGACCCAAAACGAGCAGGCTAAAGACATCAGCAAGAGGCATGAAAGACCACTATCCCAACTGGAAGAACAGGGCAAGGCCAACGGCACCAAAGGCCGCAGCGATAATCCAAAAACGGATGACGACCTTGGTCTCGGCCCAGCCCTTCTTTTCGAAATGATGATGGATGGGCGCCATAAGGAAGACGCGCTTGTGCGTAAAGTGGAAGTAGACAACCTGAATCATGACCGACAGGGTCTCAACGATAAACAGGCCGCCGATGATGAGGGAGACGACCTCGGTGTTGGTCATGATGGACGTGCAGGCAAACGCGGCGCCCAAGGCAAGCGAGCCGGTATCGCCCATAAAGATGCTCGCCGGATAGCAGTTGAACCACAGAAAGCCCAAGCAGGCACCGGCACACGCGGTGCAGAAGATGGACAGGTTCACGTCTCCGTGCAAAAACGCCATGGCAGCCATGGCGAGCATGGCAATCATGGAGGTGCCGCCAGCAAGACCGTCAAGGCCATCGGTCAGGTTCACGGCATTAGAAAGACCGGCGATCATCAGCCAGCAAAAGACAATGTAGAGCCACGGGAACGAAAGGCCGCAGATGGTGGTCGAAAGCACGCCAAGGTCAATCGTCAGGCCGCCGGGAAAACGAATCTCGGGGGCGACGCCGCACCAGTTAACGGCAAGTACCGTAAAGGTGACACAGATAATGGTTAGGCCGATCATCTTGGCATGAGGCGTCAGACCGAGCGAGCGCCCATGCGTAACGGAGGTCAGGTCGTCGATCAGGCCCAGCACGCCGGTCGCCAGCGTGGCGAGCAGCACGAGCACGAGCTCGGTGGTGAGCTTGCCCATCAGCAGGCAGGTCAGCGAAATCGCGACGAGAATGACAACGCCACCCATGGTGGGCGTTCCCTGCTTAACCAAATGACGCTTGGGGCCGTCGGCACGAACCTGCTGGCCGATACCCTCGACCTTGAGCAGCTTGATCCACCACGGCATGAGCAGCAGCGCAATGGCAGCGGCGATGCCAAGCCCCAAAAAAGCCTGATACGTTGGATACGAGGGATTGCCGAACATGGGCTAGCACACACCTTCCACAAAGCGGTCGAGCTCAACAAAGCGGGAACCCTTGACCAGTACAACATCATGTTTTTCAAGCGCGCCGCCCATGCGGTCGAGCACCTGCTGATAATCGGAGAACACCTGGATGCGGTCCTCGTCCATACGCATCATGCGCGCGGCATCGGCCATAAGCTGGGCCAGCTCACCACCCACGCACGCCAGCATGTCGAGCTTCTTGGCGGCGGCATAGGCGCCCACGAGCTCATGCATGCGAGGAGCCTCATCGCCCATCTCGCCCATCTCGCCCAGGATCGCCATGCGAGACCCCGTGCACGAAAGCGAGCACAGTAGATCGAGACCAGCAGCCATGGATTCGGCGCTGGCGTTATAGGAATCGTCAATGACGCGGGCACCGCTCTTGGCGCGCTTGATCTCCTGGCGGTGACCGGTGATCGTGAGGCCTCTAAAGGCAGCATCGACCTGCTCGGGCGTCACGCCCAGGCGATAGGCAACCGCGGCGGCCTTAACGGCATTTGGAACGGACTGCACGCCGGGGATGGCAAGCATGGTATCGATCGTCTCACCCTGGCCAAAATCGAGCGTAAAGACCGGACAGCCCTCGTCATCAACACGAATGTCGCGGGCACGGACCTCATCGTCGTCCGAGACGCCGGCCAGCATCACGTCGATACCAGCAGGCTGGGCGAACGTATCGCGAATGAACGGCGTAAAGTCGTCCTCGCCGCCCAAAACCAGCAGCGGCAAGAAGTCGCCGGCGGCGCACATGCCCTGGACAATCTCGGCCTTAGCGCGGGCGATGTTCTCGCGGCTGCCCAAAATGCCGATGTGAGAGGTACCAATCTTGCTCACGATGGCAAGGTTGGGATTGGCGGACTGGGATAGGCGCTCAATCTCGTGGAAATGGTTCATGCCCATCTCGAGCACCAGGACCTCGGTATCGGCCGGAGCGGAAAGCACCGTGAGCGGCATGCCGATCAGGTTATTGAAATTGCCCTTGGTGGCCCAGACACGATAGCGCTTGGCGAGCACAGCGGCGAGCACGTCCTTGGTCGTCGTCTTGCCGATGGAACCGGTAATGCCAACGACCAGGCAGCCAAGCTCCAGGCGATACGTGTGCGCCAAACGCAGCAGAAACTCCTCGGGATCATCGGTCAGCAGGATGGCGCACCCCTTGTCCTGCGCCAGCGAGACCAGCTCGGCCTCGGGCTCACGCGTCATCACGACGGCGCCGGCACCCGACTGGACGGCACGGGAAGCAAAATCATTGCCGTCGACGTTTTCACCGGGAAAGGCGACGAAAATCGTCCCTTCCTCGACCTGGCGCGAGTCGATAACGCACCCGCGGCATACCCGATCGGCTTCTCCCGTCACGGTTCGGGCCCCTGTTGCGGCCGCGAGGTTGTTGACGGCGATCTCTATCATTGCAGCTCCCCTGTAAACCTAATAATGCTATCGGCGTATTGTATCCCAGCGCCGCACATGCGTGGTGCAGGGCATGTGAACACCCTCATATGGGACAACAAACCACGCCCCAAAGATTGTAACCCCCTACTTCGTGTGCGGGATACCCAGCACGTCGAGCGCGTTGGCCATAATGGACTGGAACGGCACCGCAGCGGCATCTGAGCCGCTCGGCGTTCCGTCGAGCGTGATATAGCACAGCACCTTGGGCGATTGTGCCGGTGCAAAGCCCATAAAGGACGACATGTAGTTCTCCTTGAGGTAGCCGCCGTTCTCGTCGGCACGTTCGGCCGTACCGGTCTTACCCGCCACGTCATAGCCGTCAACCGCGCCGCCAACGCCCGTTCCCTCGGACACGACCGTCTGCATGCACGATGTCACCTGGGATGCGGCGTCCTCCGAAATCGCGCGCTCGCCTTCACCCCAGTCCTTCTCGTCGCCTTTGCTGGACTTATAGAAGTGCGGTGTCATCATCACGCCGCCGTTGGCGATGCCGCCCACGGCACGTGCGATCTCAATCGGCGAGACGGACAGTGCCTGTCCAAAGCTCATCGAGCCCAGCGTGGCGCCGTCATACTGGTCACGCTCCTTGACGATACCCAGGCTCTCTCCCGGAAAATCGACACCCGAGCTGTGACCGATGCCCCACTTGTCCACATAGGCGGCAAAGTCGTCGGCACCGATCTTGCGCCCCACCAGGACAAAGCCCACGTTGGACGAACGGCGCATCATCTCGCGCACATCCATGGTCATGGCATAGTCGCGCTTGTCGGCATCGGTGACGGTATCGTCGCCCACCTTGATGCTCGCCGGCACCTCAAACGACGTACTCGATCGCACGACGCCCAAGTCGAAGCCGGCGCCCGCCACGAGCGTCTTAAAGACCGAGCCGGGCTCGTAGGCGTCGGTGACCAGGCGCAGATTCATATCCTCGGTCTTGGCATTCTCCAGATCGGTCTGGTCGTAGGTCGGGTACGAGCAGGCTGCGAGAATTTCACCGGTCGTGGGGTCGGTGACCAAAGCCGAGCCGTTCTTGGCCTTTGTCTTCTCGACAGCCTCTGTCAGAGCATCCTCAGCCGCACGCTGGATATTGACGTCGAGCGTCGTCACGATATCAACGCCGTCGACCGCGGCCACCTTTTTATAGGCACCGCCCGCGATATAGCTGCCGTCCCTCGCGCGCTCGCGTACGAGAGAACCGTTCGTGCCGGTCAGAAGCTTGTTGTATTGCTTTTCGAGACCCGTCAAGCCGTCGTTGTCTACATTCACTACACCCAGCACCTGCGATGCCAGATTGCCGTATGGATATACGCGCTTCATGGCCTGCTCAAAAAGCACGCCGGGCAGGTTCTTCTTCTCCAGCGCCGCAACATCGTCTTCGTCCACCTGGCGCTTGATATACACCCAGGTTCCATCGGACTCAACGAGCTTGCGGCAGGTCTTTTTATCGATTCCAGTTGCCTTGACCAGCGCCGACACCGTCTTGTCAACATCCTCGACAAGCTGCGGGTTCACGGCGATGTTGCGACATTCGACCGACGACGCCAACACGTTGCCGTTGCGGTCGTAGATGGTGCCGCGTTTGGCATAGAGGGTCTGCGCAAGCAGGCGGCGCGCATCGGCACGCTCGCGCAGTTTATCGGCTTCGACAATTTGATAGTCGGCAAGGCGAAAGACGCCCAAGCCCAAGCCAAGCCCGATGAAGCCCATGACGGCTTTGCGGCGAGGCAGAGGTGCGCCTGTGAGCCATTCGGTCGACGAACTCTTGCGCGACCTGGTGTTATGCACTTGAGGGCCGCCCGAGCCGCGAAGTCGCGACGCCGGGTCGTTGCCACGGGACTGCCCGACGTTGTAAGATTGCCGACCCGTTCCTTG
The DNA here is from genome assembly GCA_036297365.1 of Collinsella sp. Taxonomy (GTDB): domain Bacteria; phylum Actinomycetota; class Coriobacteriia; order Coriobacteriales; family Coriobacteriaceae; genus Collinsella. Next base: position 7,307 of record JAXJLC010000093.1, on the reverse strand, counting down.
ATAACCAGAACGTCCCCGCGACGAGGGACGTCCAGAACCGCGGCCCCCATCGGAACCGCGGCGATAGTCATTTGTCATACTCAGCTACCGTCTTGCTACTGAGCGGTCGCGGTCGCGTTGGCGCCCGCGGCTGCATCCTGCGAAAAGTCAAGTGTAACGCTCTCGCTGGGCTCCACCATGCCATAGGCGCCCGCAAGATCGCGAATACGCGTGTCGGCACCATAGACCGAATGCATGACCTCAAGGTTAGAACTCTCGTCGGTCGCCTTCTCGAGCGTGTTGGTAAGCTCTGCGTTGCCGTTAAGCACCTGGGCCGTAACACCGGCAAGCGCCACGCGCGCGACACCGATCGTCATGAAGACAGCCGCAATGATGCAAACCGTTTTAAGAACGCTCATGAAAACCGGGCTTACCGCCTGGTTTGCCTGACGGCCCGCGCCCGTGTAGACATCAAAACGCGGCGTGCGTTGCTCACGAGGGGCAACGGGCGCCTGCGGTGCCTCGCGGTAGGCGGGCATGGCGTTCATATCATAGGCGAGTGCTGCGTTTGAGGTGTTATAGCCCATGATATGCCGCCTCCCATCCCGAGTACGTTGGTAGTGTGTTTAAGCTTCGTTTATGGTGCGAGCGGGAGGTCCAATTTCGCGCGGTCGCGCCTACAGGCGCTGCGCCACGCGGATTTTGGCTGATCTCGCCCGAGGGTTGCGCGCGACCTCATCGGGTTGGGCAACCAAGGGTTTGCGGGTGATGACCTTGAGTATCGGCACGTTGCCGCACACGCACACCGGAATCTCCGGCGGACACGTGCACCCCTGGCTCATCTCCTTAAAGTGGTTCTTTACGATACGGTCCTCGAGCGAGTGATACGAGATGACGCAGATGCGTCCGCCCGGGTTGAGCCACCTGGTAGCGGCGTCAAGCCCCCTCTCGAGCACATCGAGCTCGTGGTTGACCTCGATGCGAATGGCCTGGAAGCTCTTCTTGGCCGGGTGCCCACCGTGCCGACGAGCGGCAGCCGGAATGCCAGCCTTGATGATCTCGACAAATTGGCCTGTAGTTTCGATCGGTTCTTGCTCGCGACGGCGCACAATCTCGCGTGCAATCTGCGAGGCGAACTTCTCTTCGCCGTAGACGCGTAGAATCCGGGCGAGGTCGTGTTCGTTATAGGTGTTGATGACCTCAGCTGCGTTTAGGGTGTTGTTACCCGGATCCATCCGCATGTCCAATGGAGCATCTTCGTTATACGAAAAGCCCCTGCCAGGGATATCGAGTTGCGGTGACGAAACGCCCAAATCGAACAGGAAGCCATCGACCCCGGGCACCTCGGCCGAGCAAAGCAGCTCGTCCAAGTCGCCGAAGTTGCCCTTCAGCAGCTGGTGCGGGACGCCGGGAACCTCGCGGTCCAGACGGGCACCAGCGGCCTCGAGGGCCATGTCGTCCTGATCGACGCCGAGCAAAAGGCCCGTCTCCCCCACCTGCGCGGCCATCTTTACCGAATGACCGGCACCGCCAAGGGTGCAATCGCAGACAACGGAGCCGCTCTTGAGCTGCAGCGACTCAAGCACTTCGCCGAGCATGACAGGTTCATGCCGATATTCTTGTGTCAAGATCCCACGCTCCATCCGTTACCCGTGCCTTGCCCTTACGAGAAGAAGAGGTCAAGCAGAGCCTCGTCGTCATCGTCCTCATCGGCCGCGGCGCGGTCCCAAACCTCAAGGTGGTCGTAGTTGCCCACAACCGTGACCTCGCGGTCAAGGTTCGCCTGCTTGCGGAGAGACTCAGAAAGACCGATACGACCGGCGCTGTCCACATCCATCGACGTGGTGCGCTTGTTGATCGCCCTCATGAGCTTCTGGTCGTTGATGTCACGCGGGTTAAAACCCTCGTGGCCCTCACGACCCGCGAAGAGTCCTTCGACCCACTTATCGAAGGCCTCGGCAGAGAACACGTACAGAGCATCGACATCCAGGGCTTTGAACACGCGAACGTGCTCTCCAAGTTCCTCGCGAAGGGGTGCAGGCAGGGACAGACGACCTTTTGCATCGAGATTGCGCTCGTATGCACCAGTCATTCCCATGTGCGCCCTCCCCTCGGTTACTCAGATGGCACGTACGCGGGGAACCACCCCGCCTGTCGACGTCATTAATAATATGGGGAACCGCCCCATTTTTCAACACCTTTCCCCACCCCTTCCCCCACCCTACCCCACCACTCCACCCCCTAACTATTGGGCGCCACCCCCGAGCATATGTTCGAAAACACAATATGTTGTGTTTAACGCAAAGGCGGGATGCCACCTGTAGCACCCCGCCTTTCAACCTCAACCTTCAAGTTGACCTTGAGGCGATTTTTATGTCCCTTTACATGCCGTTCACATCGCCCCCAAACTCTCCCACGCGCGGCATGTGCACCCCGCCGCGCCATTGGCCGGTGGCGCAAAATGGGACGGACCCCCGATTGCCAAAACGTGCGCAACAGCACGTTCCAGCAATCGGGGGTCCGTCCTCGAATAGCATGTAATCGCAGCTCAGCAGCGTATTAGCGATGTGCCAGCGGGTGGGCCGCCAGGTAAACCTCAGTCAGCTGCGTACGATCGACATGCGTGTAGACCTGCGTCGTCGATATATCGGCGTGTCCCAAGATCTCCTGCAGCACGCGAAGGTCCGCGCCGCCCGCGAGCATATGGGTGGCAAAGGAGTGGCGCAACGTGTGCGGATGGAGTCCCACCAACCCCACCTGGCGTCCGTAGCGCTCGCATATGACGTGAACACCCTGACGCGACAGACGCCCGCCGTTCTTGTTTAAAAAGACCGCCGGCGTCTCTGTCCCACGAGCATGAGCCGCCAGAAGTCGGCGCCCATCACATATATAGTGCGTCAGGGCACGCGCCGCGCTTCCCACCAAAGGGACCAGACGCTCCTTGGAGCCCTTGCCGCGAACCAGCACAAAGCCGTCATCGGCATGGATATCACTCACATCGAGCCCCACCAGCTCGCTCACGCGCAGACCGCACCCATACAGCACTTCCAAGATAGCGCGATCGCGCAGACCCATCTCACCATCCGGAAAATCCTGGTCGAGCAATGCCGAAACATCCTCCACCGAAAGGCACTCCGGCAGGCGCTCGGCCTTTTTTGGCAAACGCAACGCCGCCGTAGGATTTTGGGTCACGGCCCCATCGCGCACCAAAAAGGCATGCAGGCCTTTGACGGCAGCGAGCGCGCGCTCCACCGAGGCATCGGAATAGCCCCCATCGCGCCGATCGGCGATAAAGTCCTCAATGACCCGCCGACTCACGTCCTCAAAGGACGCAATGCCCGTCCGCTCCAGATAGGCACAGTAGGTCGTCAGGTCTCGGCGATAGGCGGCAATCGTGTTACGCGCCAAGCCCCGCTCGACTGCAAGGTAATCAAGAAACTCCCCCGCCGCCACAGCGAGCGGCGAAGGAGCTTCTCCGATATGTTCCCGGTTCGCCGGCAACCTTAGTCCGTCGAACGATTCATGGGCGTCACCTGCAGGCGATCGACGCCCTCATGCTGGCCAATCGAGGCACGCACGAACTCTCGGAATAGCGGCTGAGGATTGGTGGGGCGGCTCTTAAACTCGGGGTGAGCCTGGGTGGCCACGAACCACGGGTGCACATCGCGCGGCAGCTCGACCATCTCGACCAGACGCTCATCAGGCGAAAGACCCGAGATGACAAGACCGGCGTCCTCGAGCTGATCGCGGAAGGCATTGTTGAACTCAAAACGGTGACGGTGGCGCTCGTAGACAAGCTCCTCGCCATACGCCTCACGCGCGAGGGTATCGGCAGCGAGCTTGCACGGATAGGCGCCCAGGCGCATGGTGCCGCCCTTCTCGGTCACGTCCTCCTGCGAGCTCATCAGGTCGATTACGCTAAACGGACCGTCCGGATCAAACTCGGAGGAGCTGGCACCGGCAAGGCCGACAACGTTGCGGGCGAACTCGCACACGGCAACCTGCATACCCAGGCAAATGCCCAGATACGGAATCTTGTGCTCGCGAGCAAACTCGGCAGCAAGGATCTTGCCCTCCAGGGCGCGCTTGCCAAAGCCGCCGGGAACCAGGATGCCCGATGCGTCGCCCAGAACCTCATTGACGTTTTCGGCATCGAGGCTCTCACCATCGACCAGCTGCACATCTACGTGACGATCGTAGAAAACGCCCGCGTGATGCAGGGCCTCGATAACCGACAGATATGCATCGGGAAGCTGGGTGTACTTTCCCACGACGGCAACCTTAACCTTATCGGCGTGATGGTTGGCATGGTTTTGCTTGCGCAGGAACTCATTCCATGCGCTCATATCGCGCTCGCGCGGATCGAGGCCAAGGCGCTCGCAAATGCGCAGGTCAAAGTCCTGCTCCGCGAGCAGCTGCGGCACGTCGTAAATGCTCGCGCAATCCTCGTTGGTAAAGACACAGTCGGTGTCGACGTCGCAGAAACTTGCGATCTTGCCGCGAATGGCATCGTCAATATGGTGATCGGAGCGCAGCACAATAATGTCGGGCTGGATACCAAAGCTGCGCAGCTCCTTGACGGAGTGCTGCGTGGGCTTGGTCTTAACCTCGTGGGCGGCGGCGATATAGGGAACGAGCGATACGTGGATGTAGCAGACGTTCTCGGGACCGGCCTCCTTGCGGTACTGGCGGATAGCCTCCACGAACGGCTGCGACTCGATGTCGCCGATCGTGCCACCCAGCTCGGTAATGACAACGTCGGAGCCAGTCTGCTCCTCAATGCGGCGGAATTTGTCCTTGATGGCATTGGTGACGTGCGGGATCACCTGGACGGTACCGCCCAAAAAGTCACCGCGACGCTCGCGGGCAATCAGGCTCTTGTAAATGGCGCCCGTCGTAAAGTTAGAATCGCGGGTCAGGTTCTCGTCAATAAAGCGCTCGTAGTGGCCCAGGTCCAGATCGGACTCGTAGCCGTCCTCGGTCACAAAGACCTCACCGTGCTGGAACGGGCTCATGGTACCGGGGTCGACGTTCAGATACGGGTCGGCCTTCTGCATCGTCACCTTGTAGCCGCGTGACTTGAGCAAACGGCCCAGCGATGCCGCGGTAATGCCCTTGCCCAAAGACGAAACCACGCCGCCGGTCACAAACACATGCTTAGTCATATTGAATTACCTGCGCTTCCCGTAGAAGTTGTCCATACACATCTTACGGGTCTTCATTGTAATACTCGAGAAAGAAGCAGTTCGCCATTTTTCACCAAAGTGCTTGCATTTCTCCATCTCGAAACAAAACGCCGCCCGGGACCCGAGCGGCGTAACAACAACTTAGGCGGCAGATCGCTACCGATCGGCAAGCTCGTCCCTGAGCATATCCCGAACGAGCATACCCGCGCGGATGCCTTTCAGATACCACCCGCCACGCTCGGTAAGGCAAATACCATTTGCAAGCTGGCCGCCATCCTCGCTATAACGCGAAACGACCTCGATCAAACCGTCAGAATCCAAGCGCTCAATTGCGGCGCGGGCTCGATACGGAGACACTCCAACGTGCTCCGCAAGCGTTTTGCGCGAGAAGCCATATGTCCCGCCACTTTCGGATTGCTGGGCAATCTCCATCAACACCAGCACTTCGACACGCTTCATATCGTTGACACTCGCACGACCCTTGCCCGCCATGGCAGCCTCCTCTAACCGAGCACGAGCATCCAGCGCGCCGTGCACGACCGACACACCTCACGATGGCAGGTAATATCCATCATGCGGCATCCCGCTAAGGATGAAACAGTTACGATTATTGTATACCGCCCAAATTGTTTTTAGGCAGGTAAACGGCTATTTTTCGCCGAAATAGACGCTTTATTGATCAAAAAGCCGTACCGGGCGCTAACCCGATACGGCCAAAAGGCGATGCAATTACCGCGATACTTCAAACTTAGCGATGGAAGAAACCACGACGCTCAAACTTGGGCTCACAGCACACGTTGATACCCAGTTTACGCAACACCGTCTCGTCCGTCGGCGAGATAATCACGCTAAAGAAGGCATCGCAACCGCGCAGCTGCTCCAGGCCCGAAAGGACACGAGCGGCCGTCTCGCTCGTAGCCGAGGTGATCGACAGCGCCATAAGCGTCTCGTCGGTGTGAAGGCGCGGGTTTTTGCTGCCCAGGAAATGCGTCTTGAGCTTGCTGATGGGCTCGATCGCCTCGTCGCTGATGACTTCAAGCTCAAGGTCGACGCCCGAAACATGCTTGAGAGCGTTCATAATGAGCGAACTTGCGGCGCCCAGGCGCGTGGAGGTCTTACCGGTCACCACGGAACCGTCCGGCATGACCATGGCGCCCACGGGACCACCCGTCAGTTGCTCCCTGGTTAAGGCCGCCGAGCGCGCCGGTGAGTAGTTCTTATCGATGCCGGCCTTCTTCATAATAATCTTGAGACGGTCGACTTGCTCATCGCCCACGCCGGTACGGCGCACATTTTCGACCGCGGTAAAGTAGCGGCGGACGATCTCCATCTTAGAAGCGTCACGGCAGGCATCGTCATCGGTGATGGCAAAGCCGACCATATTGACGCCCATGTCCGTGGGACTCTGGTAGGGGCTCTTGCCTAGGATCTTTTCCATCAGGGCACGGACCACCGGGAAGGCCTCGACGTCGCGGTTGTAGTTGACCGTGGTCTTGTTGTAGGCCTCAAGGTGAAAGGAATCGATGATGTTGGCATCGTCGAGGTCCGCCGTGGCGGCCTCGTAGGCAATATTGACCGGATGCGTCAGGGGAAGATTCCAGACCGGGAAGGTCTCAAACTTGGCATAACCGGCGGCGGTGCCGTGCTTATGCTCGTGATACAGCTGTGAGAGGCAGGTGGCGAGCTTGCCCGAGCCAGGGCCGGGCGCCGTCACGACAACGAGCGGACGCGTGGTCTCGACGAACTCGTTCTTGCCGTAGCCTTCGTCAGAAACGATCAGATCGACGTCGTGCGGATAGCCCTCAATGGGATAATGCAGCTTGGCGGGAATGCCGAGTGCATTCAGACGATTGCGGAAGACGTCGGCAGCGGGCTGACCGGCATACTGCGTGATAACCACGGCCGCGACAGCAAAACCGTTGCCGCGGAACAGGTCAACCAGGCGCAAGACGTCCTCGTCATAGGTAATGCCCAGGTCGCCACGGGCCTTGTTCTTCTCGATATGGTTTGCATTGATTGCGATGATGACCTCGACGTCGTCGGCAATGCTCTTGAGCATGCGAAACTTGCTGTCCGGCTCAAAACCCGGCAGCACGCGACTCGCATGATAGTCGTCAAACAGCTTGCCGCCAAACTCCAAAT
>JAXJLC010000092.1:0-3193 GCA_036297365.1 Collinsella sp. | reverse complement strand
GAACTATTCCACCGCAACTTATGAGGGGGCGGGGGATGCGATAGTATTGCATGGTGGTATTCGACTAACCGAGGACTTATCCGAGGGCTTTATGGAACAGCAGCATTATCAGAGCCTGCAAGACCAGGCGTACAACGCATTGCGGTCCAAGATTATCTATGCCGAGCTCAAACCCGGCACGCGTCTTTCGGCGATTGGTCTGGAAAAGGAGACGGGAATCGGGCGCACGCCCATTCGCGAGTCCTTTGTGCGCCTGCGTGAGCAGGAGCTGGTGGAAACGCGTCCCAAAAGCGGCACCTATGTCTCGAAAATCAGCATGGAGCGCGCCGAGAACGCTTGCTTCTTGCGCGAGAAACTCGAGCGAAGCGTGCTTATTAAATGTTGCTCGGCCGCCACGCCCGAGCAAAAGCATCGGCTCGAGCAGATTCTTGCCGAGTCCGAGTCGCTCGACCATAGCGAAACGCGTCGCTTTTTCGATCTGGACAACCTGTTCCATGAGACGTGTTTTGAGATTGCCGGCCGCCACATGTTGTGGGATTGGATGAAGAGCGTCAACACACATTTTGAGCGGTATAACTGGCTGCGTATGGTGTCGCAGGATCTGGATTGGGAGCCGATTCGTCGGCAGCATCGCCGGATTCTCGAGGCCATTAAGAGAGGCGATACCGACGCGGCGAGCTATCTGGCCGAGACGCACCTGCATCTGATGCCCGAGGAACAGGGCCCGGTTATCGCCTTACATCCCGACTATTTTGAGCTGTCCAAAGACTCGGCCATCTAATCAATCCCCATATAAGTTGCGGTGAAATAGGGACTGTTTTGCGGCCTAGGTGGCGCAAACAGTCCCTATTTCACCGCAACTGCGTTGGGGCGTAACCGGGGCACAAAGTTGCGGCGCCGCTTGGAGGAAAAGACCGGAAGCAAGGGTCCATTCCTCCAGACGGCGCCGCAGCTGTTTTGGTGGCTCGGCTTTTGTCGAGGTGGCTTAGTTGAGCGCGACGGCCAGCCGAGTAGGCAAAGCGGCTTGGAGGCGTGTCGCTTCCGTCACGTTCTATCAGCATACAAGACGGTTTTGGTTCTTGTTCGTGACGGAAACGGCGCGCTTCCGAGCCGCTTTAAAAGAAAGGGGGCGAGGTCTAGGGCACGCCCCCCTTCACGATAGAGAGCTAAACCTAGCCGCGGACCTTCTTGACGACGTCCATGGCCTCGTGGGCGATCTGCTCGACCTTGGAGAAGTCGCCGTCGGCAAACAGGGCCGGCTTGACCATCCAGGTGCCACCGCAGGCGATGATGGCGGAGGAGCTCAGGTACTCCTCGACGTTGGCGGTGCTCACGCCGCCGGTAGGCATAAAGCGGTGACCGACAAACGGAGCGGCGAGGGCCTTGATGGTGTTCAGGCCGCCATACTGGGACGCGGGGAAGAACTTGGTGACCTTGAGGCCCAGGTTCTCGGCTGCGGTGACCTCGGAGGGGGTCACGGTGCCGGGAAGGACGGGCAGGTCGATGTCGATGCAGTGCTTCACGACGTCCTCGTTGTAACCCGGGGAGACGATGAACTTGGCACCGGCGGTGCGAGCCTGCTCAACCTGCTCGACAGTCAAGACGGTGCCGGCGCCGACGCACATCTCGGGCTCGGCCTCGGCCATGGCGGTGATGCACTCGGCGGCGCAGGCGGTGCGGAAGGTGACCTCGGCGGACTTCATGCCGGCTGCCATAAGGGCGTGGGCGAGCGGTGCGGCGTCCTCGACCTTGTCGAGCGCAACGACCGGCACGATGCCCAGGGACTCAAGCGTGGTGTAGAACTGATCGAACATGATGTTCCTTTCGATGTAAGGCGCGCATGGGCGCGTGATTGCCAAATATGCTGGTCAGGAGCCGATTTTGGATTGGTTATCGGAGGCACTGCTTGGGGTTCAAGCAATTCCAAAACCGGCTGCTCGACCAGTCATGTAGGGAATGCCAGGCAAAACCGGAATGGGACTGGTGGTTTTGCCCGGTCGGAGGAATCGGGGAGCGAGCCGCAGGGGTATGGGATTGGAAAGCTGCGGCCCGCGGAATGGAGGCGGACTAGCGCGCGACGCGGGTGCCACCGTCGGCGGCTGATGCCACGGCTGCGATCTCGTCTGCGGTCACCAAGTTGGAATCGCCCTTGATGGTGAGCTTGAGGATCGACGCTGCAATGGCGTAGTTGACGGCGTCCTGCGGGTCAAAATCGTTGATGAGGGCATGGACGAGGCCGGCGTTGAAAGCGTCGCCGGCGGCAACGCCCTCGAGCACGTGCACGTCGTGAGCAGGGGAGAACCAGTGCTCGCCGCTCTCGGCGTCAAAGAGCATGCCCATCCAGATGGAGCGCTCGACGCAGGAAATGTTGCGGACGACCGAGGCGACCTTCTTGCAACCGTACTCGGCGCAGATCTGACGGGCCATCTCGACGTAGGTGTCACGCTCCTCGATGCCGTGGGCAAGGGAGCCGGAGACGCAGGTCATGCCAAGGCCGGCAGGCGCATCCTCGTCGTTGGCGATGCAGATGTCGACGAGCGGCAGGAGTTCCTTCATGGTGGCCTGCGATTTCTCGGGCGACCACATCTTGCCGCGATAGTTCACGTCGCACACGGTGGTGATGCCCTTGGCGCGGCAGACGGCGAGCGCCTCCTTGCAGGCGGCGGCCATCTCGCCGGAGACGGCGGGGGTCACGCCGGAGAAGTAGAAGACATCGATGCCCTTGAGGATCTCGTCCCAGTCAAAAACATCGCGCTTGGCCATGTTGATGGCAGAGAACTTGCGGTCGTAGACGCAGCCGTTGCCGCGCTGCGAGGCACCGACCTCAAACACATAGGAGCCAAGACGGTCGCCCTGACGCACGACGCGCGTGGTGTCGACGCCGTAGGCCTTCAGCGAACGCAGGGCGCACTCGCCCAGACGGTTGGCCGGGACAACGGAGACGTAAGCGGCCTTGTCGCCCTGGTAGGCCAGGGAAAGAGCGGTGTTGGCCTCGGCGCCGCCGTAGCGGACGTCAAACTCGGTTGCCTGCTCAATACGCAGGTGGTCTTTGGGCGAGAGTCTCATCATGATCTCGCCGAAGGTAAGAACCGTTTTACCCATGGTCGCGCAGCTCCTTTTACTCGTGCGTACACCTTTGATATGGCGTTGGCACGCAGGTGCCAAGACGGTAGGGTGCGACTTTGCACCTGCG
>JAXJLC010000091.1:0-11812 GCA_036297365.1 Collinsella sp. | reverse complement strand
GGTCTGAGCCATGGGGCCGTCGGTAGCAGCGATGACCAGGATAGCGCCGTCCATCTGAGCAGCGCCGGAGATCATGTTCTTGACGTAGTCAGCGTGGCCCGGGCAGTCAACGTGAGCGTAGTGACGGGCAGCGGTCTCGTACTCAACGTGGGAGACGGAAATCGTAATGCCGCGCTCGCGCTCCTCGGGAGCCTTGTCGATGTTCTCGAACGCAGTGAAGTCAGCCTTGCAGCCCTCGGTCTCGGAGAGAACCTTGGTGATGGCAGCGGTCAGCGTGGTCTTGCCGTGGTCGACGTGACCAATGGTGCCGATGTTAACATGCGGCTTAGTGCGCTCAAACTTCTCTTTGGCCATAAAGCCCTCCTCTTAACAGGTCGTCCCCGGACGGGACTTTGCCTTTATACCATAGTGGCCTCTCAACATACTATTGAGAAGCCACCGTGTTACCTATGGTAGCGGTGACTGGATTCGAACCAGTGACGCCACGGGTATGAACCGTGTGCTCTAACCAACTGAGCTACACCGCCGGATGGAGCCTGCAACCAGACTTGAACTGGTGACCTCTTCGTTACCAACGAAGTGCTCTACCGACTGAGCTATACAGGCACTTGACGGGTGGGAGCTATAGGATTCGAACCTATGTAGGCAGAGCCAACGGGTTTACAGCCCGTCCCCATTAACCACTCGGGCAAACTCCCAATCGTTCAAGTATCCGCAGGTCCTTTGGTCTTTTGGACCGCCGCCCCCGCGAACGAAAAAGATAATACGATGCAACCTTGGGGGCTGTCAACGAAAACCTATAGATACACGGTGCCGGGCGTATCTATATAGCTGTGACCTGCGGTTTTGTTGAGTTTGGATATGAAGGACGGTGGTTTTGGATACTGAGGTGACGTTTCCCGAGGTAACACTTTTGCGTAGTGGAGTGAACGTGCCTTGCCGCATCTTCGAGATCGGCTTATTCGTACCTACATATAGGTACGAGAGTTGATTTTCTCCCGTTTGAAATCGAGCGTGGGAAAATCCACGCTTAAACAGGACGGTCAGGTGCCTCGCCGCTTTTGTCTTGTTTTGTAACAGCAAGACGCTGATTATTGGTCCAGATGTTACAGATCAAGACGATTCGCCGCCGGCCTCCCTCGTTATCTAAATCTGTAACAGTAAGAACGGTTTTCCTCCCCTACCTGTTACAGATTAAGACAATTGATCCATCTGCATCCTTCCATCTTGATCTGTAACAGGTTGAAGCAAATGCCCCAGCGTTACAGATTGAGACATTCAGAGCTGCACCCACCAATAATTGTTACGACGTAGTCTAAAGAAAGTGCCATTCATAGGTTGGGGGCATCCCTCTATCTAGTTTTGTCTCATTACTCTGAGCGACTGTATCTACAAGGCCCGACGATCGGCTTCGCACTTGCCCTAGAGCCCAATCTCCGCGATTATCTTTTTCATCTCGATGGCCCATCCGAGCTGCTCCTCGATGTACGTCGGCCATGCGTCCTGGTGGCCCTTGATGGGGTGGCCCGCCTTGTAGAAGCGCAGTCCCGAGGCCTTTTTCGCATCGAAGGGTGCCGCCGTCAGCCCGAGGCGCTCCTCGAAGACCCCGCTGTTGGCGATGGCGCGGTGCCCGATCTCCTTGTCGTCGTCCACGTACAGCTCGATGCCCGTGCGGCCTTTGTGCGTATCGATGAGCAGGGCGAGATGGTATGCCGAGACCCCCAGGCGGAGCGTCGACCAATGGTCCTTGCTGGGCTTCTGCGGGCTGAACTCCTTGAGGAACTCCGGATGGCCGTCCGCCACCTCGCGGTAGGCCGTCCAGTACGCCAGCTTGACCTTTTCGGTCTCGCTGAGCCCCTCGGAGAGCCTCACGGTCTTGGTCCACTCGTTCGGCTGCTCGACCACGTTGAAGCGCGGGGCAGGCAGGGAGTCCCCGATCTTCCAGAGCTCGACCTCGACTAGGAAGAACCCGAAGTCGCTGTCGGTGTGCTGGTTGAGCCACTCGATGGCCTGGCGGTGCTCGTCGCGGGCACGAGCCACGACCCAGATGACGACCTCGGCGCCCTTGCCGGCGGCGTACGTGATCACCTTGCCGAGGTGGTCGTGGTTGGTGTCCTCGAGCTGGTTCTCGATGATCACCTTGCGGCCCGTACCGGACTCCTGCGCGTAGATGTCCACGTTGAACGATCCGACCGAGGACTCCGTCTCTATGAGCTCGAGCTCGATTCCGACCGCCATCCCGAGGGTTGCGAGGTTCTGCTCCTCGGCCAGCCATTTGGTGAAGTCGTGGGCCTCATGCGGCCACACCTCGCGCAGGGGAACTTTCTGAATGGTATCAAGGTTATAGGACTTCATCTGTCGCCCCATCGGCTAAGGGAGGCATCAGCGTCGTTGTAGAGCCTCTTGCCATCAAACGAGCGCAGAAGAAGATCACGACGCTCTTCGAGGTCTTTCAGCTCGCAGGGGAACACAAACAGCATCACATTTTGATGGTACTTGTAGTCGGCATAAACGTCCGGATCGCCCTGGCGCGTGGGCGTGGATACGATATCCTCCGACATGTGCTCGCTCGAACCAACGTAAATACCCAGGTAATCGCTGTAGTTCTTATCGTGGTCGCCCTTTTGATACTTTGCGATAAGGTAACAGCCGGGCATATCGAAACCGTTAAACGCAGCATCGGCAGCTTTGTCCTGCTGACAGACAAACTTGTGTAGGGGCATCACCGTCGACGCTCCTTCAAAAATCGATTGCCTTGCAGCGTTGATCTTCTTACGAGCCTCGGCAGCTTCTCTTGAATCCCGAAACGCTTTCGCAGCACCGCCCAGTGCGCCAACTGCCGCGCCGACGCCATCGGCCGCCGCGCCGAACCCCTTACCAATACCATCGGCAACGACACGAGCGCCGTTAGCAGCACCGCCCGCCGCATCCTTTACGGCACCGCCGACGGCATCAACATCGACACCGAGCTGCTTTGCACCCTCAATGACGGCGGCCGCAGCACCCAGGACCTCCGCCGCAAGGTTCACCGTATCTTTGACGTTTTTAAGATTTACAGCCATCCAACTATTCCTTTCGCCATTCCGCTTTCCGGATCGGCCACGACTTTCAAGAAGCACCAGGCACTTGGCGCGGCTTCTCATGTCTATGCCGAATGCCTCTAACACCTAAGCAAGCAGTTTAATTCTTGCAGCGTAAAACGTAACAGCGAAACGTCTATTAATCGGTGAGTGCAGTGAGCGAATCGAGGAGTGCTCCGTGTTCATGTCTACCTTCAATATTCAAAGCCAGATTGGTATTAGCGCATCGATTGTATTAGAGCTTCCAACGTCATTGAGCAGAGGGAATTGGCTGCAGTTTTATATCCCCACGAACGTCTATTTTTCTCAATAACGAACAGCCCGCTCTTAAAGAAGGAGATCCAAATGGGCAACTTAGAAGAACTTGAATTAACTCGACGCGGATTTACGGTTTTCGCGGCCTCAGCTTTCGGAGCATTCTTTATTAAGCCGAAAACAGCCATCGGCCTCTCTTCTGGCAAAACGTACATTGTAAGCGTGAAAACAATCGGATACGGATACCTTTGGGAAAAGAAATTTGAAGGCACCGATTGGATGTACGAACCAGATGAGGTAGAAGTCCAGCGCGAAGCGCTTAAACCTGGAGCCATCCTTCGATTCGAACAAGACCCCGACATTCCAAAGGATGCTGCTTGGCTCGACGCCATCTCTGAAGACGGCGAAAAAACTCTGCGACATCCTCTGGAGCGCGACGGCAGAAGAAGAGGCAGCCGTCATGAAAATCGTCGATAGGATCAACGGCGGCCATAAAGTCTGGGCAGAAGTGAGCGACGCCGAACATTCTACGATTGACGCCGGTCCCGACAACGCACGCATTCACACAATTGAATTCGACGTGTTCTACCGATAATTTGCCGTGTGATGCCTAATGAAATCGGCACGATCCAATCCGACAAGGAGCACCAGGTTCGCTTTTCGCCAGCTTAGTCTTACCATTCGTCCACCATACCCATATGTGCAAGTAGACTCACTCGGTCACGCACTGCCTCGCCACCCCCATCGCATCCACCGTCATTTCGGGCGGCCTCAGTTCAAGCGCGCAGTTATTCGACTGATGTCGCAGCAAGAGAGGAATCCGTTTACCGAATAGAAAGCCATGGCATCTGCGGAATAGCCAGAAAGCGCTAGCATTTTCATATCGGGAAAGGAGAGCACTCATTATGGACAAAAAGAAAAGGACAGCCATCGTCTCTGTCGTCGCGGTCTTAATCGTTGCTATCGGAGCGTACTGGTACGTCAATTACCAGATACCGCACAATGCAGCGGTTGAGGCCTTCAACACCGCTGCCGACGGACTTCAAAGCCGCAATGATGACTTAGACGCCGCAATCAAAGAGCTTCAGGAACTGAACAAATCGAAGGATAAGCCCTATGATTCGTCGACGTCTGATTCCGCGACCAATGCGGTAGCCCAAGCTCAGGCCGCCAAAGAAGATATCCCCGCAATGCCAGGTAATACCGACGAGATAAACACTATGGCAAAGAAGATCGACAAGATGGGAAAATACGATTCCGTCATCGGCGATCTTTCCACCGCCAAATCCAACCTTCAAGACAGCATCGACCAGCTCAAGCAGGTGACCAACCCCTCAGAGCAATTCATCCTGCAACGGCTCACGGGCATTGCCAACATCACGGCACTGGAAGCTGTTTCGGAGGGCAACGATCCAAATAATAAGTTGGGCAAACAGGGCGGTTACACCGCATGCGTCTACTTTAATTCCGATTTGGTCGACTCTTCCGACGTGTATCTTAGCGGAGATTACACCCCCGTCGTGGACGGCGGATGCGATGCCGGCGGAGCCGTCGAGGTGTACGCAAACGTCAAAGATGCCAAAAAACGCGATGAGTACTTGAGCAGCTTTGACGGCAATTCGATCTTAGACCCCGGTTCGCACAAGGTTGTTGGCACCTGTGTGGTTCGCACTTCCTGCCATCTTGCCGCATCGCAGCAAAACAACATGACGAGCAACGTTGAACAGGCACTCATCAGGCTCGACAAGTAATTTTTTATCGCTCATATCAACTGGCGATAAAGGGGTGTAGATATGAGCGATAGATTTCCCGATGTTGATTGGTGATGCGATCGTTGCAACGCCCATCTCAGCAATCAGCCAAGTTTTGACGATCACAAGTACACGTGGGTTTGCACTGAATGTGGTTACAAGAACAGTATCTCCGTAACCAACATTTATGAATCCGAAGAAGACTATCTGTTAAACCCAGGCGACGATCCCCTCCCCGATGACAATGGTTACAGTTACGACGTCGTAGGGGGTAGACGAGCAGGTCTGTTAGCCCCGCCCAAATGGGCGGGGCTTTTTCTCTAACATCAACCAGATTCTTTTGCGCAGCACCAGCCAAAATGGTTAGCCCCCTGCATTCTCTCAATCTGTAACAACTAGGCAGGTTATTTCCTCCTAACTGTTACAGATTGAAACAAATGGACAGATCCTCAACCTTCCATCTCGATCTGTAACAGTAAGAACGGTTTTCCGCCCCTTCGTGTTACAGATCGAGACAAACCTGAAGCTTGGTTGGCGCCATACCCGCTGACTTATAGACATAAATAGAAACGGGCCCTGTCCCACAAGGGAACAGAGCCCGAAACTCTCATGGAGCCAGTGACAGGAATCGAACCTGCAACCCACTGATTACAAATCAGTTGCGCTACCGTTGCGCCACACTGGCACACTTGGCGCTTTCGCGCGAAGCCTGTTAAGAATAAAGGAATTGCGGACGGGACGCAACAGACCCTTCGACCGACCACATCTCAAAACCATTCGTCAGAACGAATAGTTTTAATTACAATTGCTATATATAAAACTATTCGTTCTGGCGAAGGGTTTCGCGATGCTTACTACCAAGGAAGCCGCCGAGCTGCTCGGCATCACTCCGCGCAGGGTGCAGGAGCTCATAAAAAACGGAGCACTTGAGGCCCGCAAGGCTTCCGGTGTATGGCTCATCGACAAAGACAGCGTCGACACGCGACTCCGCTCCGTGACCAAAACGGGGGGACGCCCCCGTCGCGGCCACGGTAAGAGCGAGATCGCGTTCACCCTCATGAATCGCACGCACGAAGTCGCTCAGCTGGTCTACAGCACATCGCGAAAAGACTTTACCCACATCGGCGCCAACATCGATTACGTCCATGCCCCTATTGGAGTATTTGGCCCCAATAGCCCCATATCGCTCGACTCCTTCCGCACTTGGTGGCGAGGACGCGGTATCCCGCTCGCGCGCATTGGGCTAGCCTCCCTGCTTGCAGAAGCCGCAGTCGATGTTCCCGATGAACTCGTCCAGCGAAATCTCGGCCTCTCCCTATCCGACCAGTATTGGATTAGACCCCAGGGTTCCGGTCTCGCGTGGGAAGATATTAACTTCTTCAATAACGCCTTTGATGACGTCTCACTGTCCATTGCACCCTTTGCCCCAGAGGGAAAAGCGGCTGCCGCAAAGCCCGATAACACCTCGGACGGCAATCTTCAAAAGTACTGGACGTGCGAGGGCGAGCGTCGAATTCTGCATAAGGCAGGAGCGCACCTGAACCAGGAACCTTATAACGAGCTGGTGGCGACTGCACTTCACCGTCGCATCCTAAACGCCTGCGATTATGTGCCTTACTCGCTCGAGGGCACGGGCACTTCCGCCCTGAGCATATGCGATGTCTTCTTAACTGATGAAGAAGAGTATGTCCCTGCGTTCTATGTAAACCAGCACGCGAACGCAGATGAACGGCTAACCGACTACGAGCGATATGTAGCAAACTGCGAGGAGCTCGGGGTGACAGGCGTCAAGGATGCCCTTGACCGCATGATCGTATGCGACGACATCATCGCCAACTATGACCGCCATTGGCGTAACTTTGGCCTTGTGCGAAACGTCAACACGCAAGCCTGCAGACCTGCCCCCATCTTCGATTCGGGCTCATCACTCTGGTGCAACATATCGCTAGAGGAGCTTAGGGCGGGAGAGCACAGTTTTACCAGCGCACAATTTCATTCAAGTCCCGCCAAACAAATGTTGCTCGTCGAGGACATGGGCTGGTTTGACGGGGACAAACTCGAAGGCTTCGTTGACGAGGCAATCGAGATTCTGTCCAGAAACGACGCGCTCACGGCAAGGCTGCCTTATCTAAAAGAGGCGCTAACGTGGCGCCACAAAAGAATGATCGACATCGCTGAATGGAGTTAGCGAGACAGCATCGCCCCGCCAACTCCCCTACCTCCCGCGGAGGGCCTTGAGCTTTGCCAGGGCCTCGGGGCTTAGACGGCTGCCCAGGGTCATCTTGATCTGCGGGGCCTCCTCGGCCTCGTGAACGTCGTTATCGATCTGTTTGATCTCGTCCACCAGCATACGGCTCGAGATGCGCGTAACGCCCTTGCCCATGACGACGGCTTGGATTGTGCCGTCACTCGATACCACGGAGCACGCGCGGCCTTCCTCGCGTGCCTCGATGCAGAGCTTTTGCACCACGGTATCGGCAGAGACGCCCGTCGGCGAAAACTCGATGCGCACGCCGCGGGCCGGCAGGTTGGGGCGCTCGCTGGAGATATTGCCCGCACCGTCAAACACGATTACGGCCTCGTAGCGGCCCTGGGCAAACGCGGCAACGTCGTTGATGAGGGCGGTGCGCGCCATATCGTGAACGTCGCTGGAGTATGGATCGTCGGAATGGTCGTAGACGAGCTTTTCGTAGCGCGGCGTGCAGTGGATCACGTTGTAGCCGTCGACCACCAGCAGCTCGGGCTTATTGGAGTGCACCGTCGAGACCGGATCGGCGATGGCCTGCGCAAACGCATTGCCGCCCACGCCATAGGTCGCGGCCGAAACAATCGGCTTGGCCGAGCCCTCGCCAAAGCGCTTGGCCTTGGACTTGGCACGGTTCTTTTTGGACATGCGCTACTCCTCCCCCATGAGCTCGCCGGCGTTGCGACGCAGCCACTCAAAGCACAGGGCCGTCGTTGCCTGGGCAACGTTGAGGCTCTCGGTCATGCCACGCTGGGGAAGCTTGGTCAAAAAGTCGCATTTCTCGAGCACCAGGCGCGAGATGCCGTCGCCCTCGGAGCCCATGACGAGCGCCACGCGACCCTCGAAGGGAGCATCCCAGCAACTGCCTTCGGCGTGCTCGGAGGCACCGCCCACCCAAAAGCCAGCGGCCTTGAGGTCGTCGAGCGCACGGGCGATGTTGGGCACCTGCGCGATAGGCAGGTGCATGACGGCACCGGCAGAGGTCTTGTAGCTGCCCACGGTCACGCCGGCGGCACGCTTGTTGGCAACGATGACGCCCGCGGCGCCCACGACCTCGGCGGAACGCACAATGGCGCCAAAGTTACCGTCGTCGGTCACATGGTCGAGCACGATGACGAGCGCCGGACCGTCGCCCGCGCGGTCGAGGATATCGGCGACATCGGCATAGGGGAAGTTGCCAACCTCGAGTGCGATGCCCTGATGAGCGCCATGGCTCGACAGTGCGTCGAGCTGCGCGCGCGGCACATACTTAATGCGGACGCCCGCGGCGTTGAGGTCATCGACCAGACGCGACAGGGCGGCATCGCGCTCCCCGCCCTCGGCAATGAGCGCGCACTTGATGGGAAAACCGGTGCGCAGCGCCTCGGCGGCAGCACGACGGCCTTCGATAAACTCACCCTTGGGAGCCTGGACAGCGTCGCGGCCACGCTCGCGCTGCGGACGTGCAGCCTGGGTACGATCGCGCTGGCCCTTGGGAGCGGCAGCGCGATCGTTGCGGTGAATCGGACGCGAGCCAGAAGCGGCCTGCTTGCCGCCACGAGGCGCACGTTTGCGATTGTCGGCCATAGGACGGCCTCCTTTAAATACTTTTCAAACAGGACAAAAGAAGCGACCGCTTAAGACGAATAGCTCAAGCGGTCGGTACGGGTTTTCCAAGTGCCCGAGATTGCCGTGAAAGAGGAGCGACGCGTACTTGAGTACGCGAGCGACGGTTTGAACGGCAAGGTCGGGTGCTTGGGAAACCCGCGGGGATTAGAGAGATTTGATACGAGTGCCGGCGGCCGTATCTTCAATCGTCAGGCCCAGGTCCTTGAGCTGATCGCGGATGGCATCTGCCAGATCCCAGTTCTTGGCGGCACGAGCCTCGGCACGAGCCTCGAGAATCTTAGCAGCGGCCTCATCCACGTCGTCGCCCGTGTAGGCAACCAAACCGGCGGCAACGCCCAGCAGGCCCAGCGGCAACTCGACCTTGGGCTCGGGAAGCTCAACGCCAAACGTATCGAGCAGCTCGGCCAGCGTATCGGCGGCAGCCAGGACTGCGGCCTTGTCGGCAGCATCGCCCGCCTGCTCCAGGTACTGGTTGCACTCGGTCACAAAGCCAAAGACGACACCCATGGCACCGGCGGTGTTAAAGTCGTCGTCCATGCACTCCTTAAAGGCGGCGCGGGTCTCGGCGGCCTTGGCGGCAAACGCCTCGGCGGCAGCCGCATCGGCATCGGCCGTCGCATGGTTCGCAGCCCAACGAAGGTTCTCGACCGTACCGGCAATACGCGTGAGCGAATTCTCGGCACCCTCCAGGCGCTCCCAGGAGAAGTCGAGCGGCGAGCGATAGCTCGTCTGCAGCATCAACAGGCGCAGGGCCGCGGCAGAGTGCTGCTCGAGCACCTCGGCCAGCGTAAAGAAGTTTCCGAGCGACTTGGACATCTTCTCGCCGTCGACCAGCAGCATGCCCGTGTGCATCCAGGTGTTGGAGAAACCCTGGTGCCAGGCGCAGGTGGCTTGGGCGCACTCGTTCTCGTGATGCGGGAAGGCAAGGTCGGAGCCGCCGCCGTGAATATCGATCGGAGTGCCCAGGTAGCGGTGCACCATGGCGGCGCACTCAGTGTGCCAACCGGGACGGCCCTCGCCCCAGGGGCTCGGCCAGCTGGGCTCGCCGGGCTTGGCGGCCTTCCACAGGGCAAAGTCGAGCGGGTCGTTCTTGTCCTCGTTCTCCTCGATACGCGCACCAACCATAAGGTCATCGATGTTGCGGCCCGAGACCTGGCCATAGTTGGGATCGCTGCGCACGGCAAAGTACACGTCGCCGTTATCGGCGGCGTAAGCATGGCCCTGCTCGATGAGCGTCTTGATCATGGCGATCATGGGGCCGATCTCCTTGGTGGCGCGGGGGCGCACATCGGGATCGAGCACGTTGGCGGCGCGCATGACGCCGATGAACTTGTCGGAGAACTCCGTCGCGACCTCGGCGGCCGTACGGCCCTGCTCGTTGGCGCGCTTGATGATCTTGTCGTCGACATCGGTGAGGTTCTGGGCGAACGTGACCTCGTAGCCGCTCGCGATGAGCCAGCGGCGAATCACGTCAAAGCTGATGAACGTGCGGGCGTTGCCGATGTGGATGTTGTCGTAGACCGTGGGGCCGCACACGTACATGCGGACCTTGCCGGACTCGATGGGCTGGAACTCTTCCTTTTTATGGGTAGCGCTATTGTAGATACGCATTCGTTACTCCTTAACGGTTTTCTGTAGCAGGCAGACGGCCCAGGCGCCGATTCCCTCGCCCCGGCCTTCCCAACCGAGCTTTTCGGTCGTAGTGGCGGCGACGCCCACGTTTTCGACGTCAACGCCCAGGGCATGGGCAAGGTTGGCGCGCATGGCATCGCGGTGCGGGGTGATCTTGGGTTGCTGACAGGCAATGGTGCAATCGGCATCGACAAACTCGAAGCCCAGCTCGCGCGCATAGTCCATCACGCGAGCGAGCAGCACCATCGAATCGGCACCCTCATAGGCGGGGTCGGTATCGGGGAATAGCTTGCCGATGTCTCCCCCGCGGCAGGCGCCCAGAATAGCGTCGGCCAAGGCGTGCGCGAGCACATCGGCATCCGAGTGGCCCAGCAGGCCGCGCTCGTAGGGAATGTCGACACCGCCGATGATACATCGACGCCCCTCCACCAGACGGTGAACGTCGTAGCCATGGCCAATGCGCAGGTTACTGAACATGGGGAAGGTCCTCTCCCTCGGCCATGCGGCCAAGCAGAATCGCGGTTACGGGACGCAGGTCCTCGGGCACCGTCACCTTAAGGTTATCGCGCGGGCTCTGGACGCAGCGGACGCGCCCACCCATGCGCTCGACCAGCGACGAATCATCGGTGCCGATAAAGCCCTCAGCAATGGCTGCAGCGTGGGCGCGCTTCATAGCATCGACGCTAAAGATCTGCGGCGTCTGCGCTGCCCAGTAGAGCTCACGCGGCGGCGTCTCGACGATGTTGTCGCCATCGACGATCTTGAGCGTGTCGATCGCGGGCTGACCACACACGACACCGTCGAGAGCACGGTCGCTCACGAGCACGTCGATAGCGTGGTCGATGGCCTCGGTCGTAATGAGCGGACGAGCGCCATCGTGAATGGCGACGTATTCAAAGCCCGCCGGAACCGCATGCACGCCGGCACGGGTGGAATCCTGACGGGTATCGCCGGCATCGGCAAAGCTGATGGGCGTGTCATAGTCAAACGGGTCGATGGCCAGGCGGCACATCTCGGCACGACGCTCGGCAGGACAAACCACGACGATGTGGCCAACCTTATCGCTACGGTCAAATGCGCGGATGGACCAGCTCATAAGCGGACGGCCCGCTACATTGACGAGCTGCTTGCCACCGGGGTTACCAAAGCGCTGACCGCTGCCACCGGCAACGACCACGGCGCATACGGGCGCCATTATGCGTTCCCCTGTTTGGTGCCCTTCATGCGGTACAGGGAGTCCG
>JAXJLC010000090.1:0-3045 GCA_036297365.1 Collinsella sp. | reverse complement strand
GCGTTGCTCACGACGAGCTCCGCAAGACCATGATCGAGCAGGCTGCCCCTCCGGGAGTCCATGCCAACGTCGTGCCCATCAAGAAGATGGCCGAGGTCGTCAAGGACACGCGCTTTGGTGACACCAAGGCCATGCTGCTCTTTGAGAACCCGCAGGATCTGCTCAAGGCCATCGAGGCCGGTGTCGACATCAAGGAAGTCAACATCGGTTCCATGGCTCACTCCAAGGGCAAGGTCGTCGTCACCAACGCCGTCGCTATGGGCGATGATGACGTTAAGACTCTCGAGGCCCTCAAGGCCAAGGGCGTCAAGTTCGAGGTCCGCAAGGTTCCTTCGGATTCCTCCGAGGATCTCGACGCCATGTTGAAGAAAGCTAAGGCCGAACTGGCCGCTCAAGCATAGTAAAGGAGGGTCCGATACATGTCTGCAATCACTATTCTGCTTGTTGCGATTGTCGCGTTGCTTGCCGGTATGGAAGGCATTCTGGATGAGTTCCAGTTCCATCAGCCGCTCGTGGCATGCACGCTTATCGGTCTCGTAACCGGTCACCTTCAGGAGGGCATCCTCCTGGGCGGTTCGCTCCAGATGATGGCCCTTGGCTGGGCTAACGTCGGCGCCGCTGTCGCGCCTGACGCCGCTCTGGCCTCGGTCGCTTCTTCGATCATCATGGTGCTCGCCCTCAACGGTGGCGCCACCGATTCGGCCAAGGCCGTTACCACCGCTATCGCCGTCGCCGTCCCACTGTCGGTCGCTGGTCTGTTCCTGACCATGATCTGCCGTACCATTGCTACCGCTATCGCTCACGCCATGGACGGTTGCGCCGAGAAGGGCGACTTCTCCGGCATCGAGCGCTGGCAGTATGCTGCCATCCTCATGCAGGGCCTTCGTATCGCCATCCCGGCAGTGCTTCTGTGCGTCATCCCGGCCGAGGCCGTTACCAACGCGCTTAACGCTATGCCCGACTGGCTGTCCGGCGGCATGGCTGTCGGCGGCGGCATGGTCGCTTCCGTCGGTTACGCCATGGTCATCAACATGATGGCCACCAAGGAGACCTGGCCGTTCTTCGTCCTCGGCTTTGTCCTTGCTGCCATCCCTCAGCTCACGCTGATAGCCCTTGGTCTCATCGGCATCTCCCTTGCCCTCATCTACCTTGGCCTTAAGGATCTGGCCAAGCAGGGTGGCGGCATGGGCGGTGGCTCCGGCGACCCGCTCGGCGACATTCTGAACGATTACGAGTAGGAGGGGAGTGATACATATGGCAGAGAACAAGATTCAGCTCACCAAGGCTGACCGCAAGAAGGTTTGCTTCCGTCATCAGTTCCTTCAGGGCTCGTGGAACTACGAGCGCATGCAGAACGGCGGCTGGTGCTTCGCAATGATCCCTGCGATCAAGAAGCTCTACACCAGCAAGGATGACCAGATTGCCGCTCTTAAGCGCCACCTGGAGTTCTATAACACCCACCCCTATGTTTCCGCCCCCGTCATTGGCGTTACCCTCGCCCTCGAGGAGGAGCGCGCCAACGGTGCTTTGATCGATGATGTCGCCATCCAGGGCGTCAAGGTCGGTATGATGGGCCCGCTCGCCGGCGTCGGTGACCCCGTCTTCTGGTTCACCCTTCGCCCGATTCTGGGCGCTCTGGGCGCTTCCCTGGCCATGTCCGGCAGCATCGTCGGTCCGCTGCTGTTCTTCTTCGCGTGGAACATCATCCGTTACGCTTTCCTGTGGTACACGCAGGAGTTTGGCTACAAGGTCGGCTCCTCCATCGCCAAGGACCTCTCCGGTGGTCTGATGGGCAAGGTCACCGAGGGCGCTTCCATCCTGGGTATGTTCATCATCGGCGCCCTGGTCGAGCGCTGGGTGTCCATTTCCTTCACCCCGATCGTCTCCACGGTCAAGCAGTCTGCTGGCGCCTTTATCGACTGGGCTAGCCTGCCCTCCGGTTCCGAGGGTATCAAGGAAGCGCTGACGATGTACAACTCCGTCGGTGCTACCGCCCTTGATCAGATGAAGGTCACCACGCTTCAGGCCAACCTCGATCAGCTCATCCCCGGCCTTGCCGCCGTGTGCCTGACCCTGCTGGTCTGCAAGCTCCTCAAGAAGAAGGTCAGCCCGATCGTCATCATCCTGGCTCTCTTCGCCGTCGGCATCATCGGTCGCTTCTGCGGCTTCATGTAAGCACGCTTCGGCTTAAGACCGAGAATTGCTAGGCAAGGGCTTTTGAGCCATTGAAACGGACCGCACCCGGTGGGTACACTGGATGCGGTCCGATTGTTTTATTTGGAGGGCGAGGTGCGCATGGCGCAATCTCAGAACAGCACGGTCGATCTGGCAACGCCGGCAACCTGCCTGATGGGGCTTACCAGCCACGGTAACGTGATGGTGGGCAATAAGGCGTTCGAGTATTACAACGAGCGCAATCCCGAGGATTATATTCAAATCCCGTGGGACGAGGTCGACTATATTGCCGCCGAGGTTTTACGCGGCACCAAGAAGATTACGCGTTTTGCCATCTTCACCAAGGACAACGGTCACTTTACGTTTTCGACGCGCGACGACAAAGAGACGTTGCGCGCGGTCCGCAAGTACGTCGACGAGGATAAGCTTGTGCGTTCGCCCGACTTTATCGATGTGACGGCCAAGGGCGCCAAGAGCATCCCCTCCGTTATCAAAAACCTCTTCCACAAAGGTAACTAGTCATTAAAGAGCGCCCCCCAAGTGGGACGCAGTTTCCCATGGGGCTCGATCGGGAAAGTGCATCCCAGTTCGAGCGCCGATTCCGGGATGTAGTTTCCGGAACGGGGTCGTTTGGGAAACTGTGTCCCGTTTCGAGCCGAAATTCTGGGACACAGTTTCCAGCGAGGTCCCATTGGGAAAGTTTGACCCAGAATTTGCCTGGATAGTGGGACACACTTTCCGGAGGGCTGTTCCACCGCAACTTCGAAGAGTGGCTATACGCTGTATTACAACGGCGTAAATCTGCTACACTAGTACAACATGCCTCCGTAGCTCAGGGGATAGAGCACCGCTCTCCTAAAGCGGGTGTCG
>JAXJLC010000089.1:0-3208 GCA_036297365.1 Collinsella sp. | reverse complement strand
GGCCTGCGCGTCGCCCGGGGCGGCGGGGGCGGCGTAGGCCGCGGGCCCGCACAGGGCCAGGGCGGCCGCGACCGCCAGCGCGGCGGCGGCACCGGAAATTCGTTTCGTGGAGCGTCTCATGGAAAATCCCCCTAATCTAGCAACGGTTTCCAAGTCTACTAGATTGGGGGGACGGGAGCCAAGCTGCAATACCCCCAAGACACCCATCTATAGGTCGTGACGTTGTCTATAAACAGGCTCACCGCCCGCGGAATAAAATTCGGCGCAAATCGTTTGAGCAGGCGACGCGCGGAAGGAGCGTGTAGGGCGGTAATATACTGACCGTCAGCCGCGGCATCCTCGCGGAAACCCATTTGTTGCCGGAACTATAGTCCCCGGCGCGGGCTCACCTTATCTCCCCGGCACGGGCTCGATATCCTCTCGGATATCTAATCGTCTTGGACTTTTACCCACCCAAGCACAGTACGGCTTTTACGTGCCGCCACGCAGAGCCTAGCCTGGAACTATTGTCTAAAACATAGGCCTTCAAAGCAACTTAGGTTCAAGTACGGACATGCAAATACGGGCACTGGATAAAGGTCTTGACTGTCAATGGTTATCAATCGCATGTGTTTCTGGCAAATTACGCCCGTCTTATGCGTGCGATACAATCAGTCTCACCGAACACCAAACCAGCAACCCGAAGGGACCAACGTGTTAACAATTCACTATGGTGATATGGAAAACGTTATCTACAATACGTCGGTTTACTTCGATAACGTCTATTCGCCCCAGTGGTTTCAAGACGCCTTTGCTCAAAGGATTATTAAATCAATCGATAAAGGCAATGTCGTTGGACCCTGCGCAATAGACACCAAGATCCTAGGCATTATCCCTCCTGAAAGGCTGTCGGGAGGCACTAAGACGCTGTTGCTCATGTACTTCATGCCTCAGAACGTATACAACGCCACAACCTGCAGCGACAATTGCGCTTACTGGATTCTGAGAATTGCCACGCAAAAGGACTTAACCATCAACCTCTACCATCTGATGGATTTTGGAAACGGCAAGTTCACGGCTACCGTTGCAAACACGGGCGATGTCGTTCACACGATGTTTGACCTTGTCCCTATAGCCGCAAAATGCCTAAGGGAAACTCCTGACATGCACTTTCGTTAGGCTCTGTTAGACCAAGATTGACATACATATGTCATCACGGCGCCATATCGTTAGCCTCGTAGACCGCGGGGCAGCATGAACGCCGAGGACCTGGTAATCACCTTCAAGAGGGACATCGCGAGCCTCAGCAGGACCGAACGCCGCCGGCTCCGCCTACGAGGCCGAGCGCTCCCCGCGCTGCGGGTCCGCCGCGGTCGTGAAGAAGGGCAAATCAAAGAACGGCGAGCAGCGTTACCTCTGCCAGGATTGCGGCAGGACCTTCGGCATGGGCAGCGGGCACATCCTGGGGACGAGCAGGCTCCCGAAGGAGACCTGGATGGCCAATGCCGAGTGCTTCGTTCTCATGCTGCCCCTGCGCGAATGCGCGGGGCGCTGCCATGTCTGCCTCAAGACCGCCTACACCATGCGCCACAGGCTCATCGAGTGTCTCTCGGCCTACTCGCCCTCGTTCAAGACCGGGCGGGGCTGCGGCTGCGAGCTCGACGAGACCTACTTCCCCGAGTCGTTCAAGGGCAACCACACGAAGGGGTCATTTACGATGCCACGTCACTCCCGACATCGTGGCAAGCAGGTGCACAGGCGCGGACTGTCGCGCGAGCAGATCTGCGTCATGACCGGCGTGAACGACTCGAACGAGACGTTTCTCCAGGTCTCGGGACGAGGCATCCTGTCGAGGAAACGCGCCATGGACGTGCTGAGGGACCGCATCGCGTCCGCTTCCGTCGTAGCGACGGACAAGGCGTCCGCCTATGTCGACGTCCTCGCGGAGCTCGAGGTCGACGCACACACGGCCTACGATTCCAAGGACCCTTCCGAGGGGACCATCAACCGGATCAACACCGTCCATTCGCTCCTCGATACCTTCATGAAGCCGTTTAAGGGCGTGTCGACGAAGCACCTCGGCACCTACCTCGCTTGGTTCAAGTGGTGCCGGACCTTCATGGCGACCGATTCCGGCACCGCCGAGCGCACGGTCGCGCGACAGCTCGCCAACGGCGTGTGCAGGAGCCGCATCCATGATATGTTCAACGTCCTGCCGCCCTAAATGGACTACTGGACCGAAGCCGCCGCATAGAGACAGTAGAATGGTCGCATCGCGATATACGAGGAAAGGTGCAGCCATGCCGTCGAATATACCGGCCACGACGATCCGGATCGACCCGGAGGCCAAAAAGGAGGCCACGGCCATCCTGGACGAGCTCGGCCTGTCCATGTCCACCGCCGTCAACGCGTTCCTCAGGGCGCCCGTCCGGAAGGGCGGGTTGCCGTTCGAGATGAGGGTCAAGGCGCCGGTGCCCGACGGGAAGACGGCAAGATAGTCGGCAAATCGACTTGGGCGATGGGACCCTCACGATTGACCCGACAGATCTTGAGCACATCGCCCCCTTGCCGGATTCAAACCCGGCAAGGGGGCGATTATCTTGCAATTTCAAAAAGATGATTGGGGCAGAATGTCAATCATGGTCTAACAGAGCCAAATCAATCCAACAGTTTAGATAACGGGTAATGATTCGGGAACAGGGCGTTCGGCCGGATGGAACAGATAGATATGGACCTTGAATATCAACTTCATCCGAACACCTCCCATATTCATCTGTACATGTACGGATGAATATGGGAATCCGATACCCTGAGGGCCGGATCGGCCGGCCCCGGGAGATCGGAGGACGCCATGTCCGGAAAGAGCAAGAAGGGCGCAGCGAAGGCGGTCCCGAGGGCCTACGGCAGGCTCACCAGGCACGAGCGGGATACGGTCCAGAGGATGCTGGAGCGCAGGGCCTCGTGCAGGGAGATCGCGAGGGAGCTGGGCAGGTCGCCCTCGACGGTGAGCGCCGAGGTGTCGTCGCACAGGTTCGTCGCCGCGCCCAAGCCCAGGCGCGGCGAGCGCGTCGACGCCGGCACCGACCTGTCGGCAGCCTGCCCGCGCCTGGCGGCGTGGCCGCGCTGCCGCGACGGCTGCGGCCGCTACCGCGCGGTGGGCTGCATGCGCTGCCCGCACGTCTTCTACGAGGCCCGCGCCGCGCAGCTGTGCGCGGACTCGGTCCTCGTC
>JAXJLC010000088.1:0-4812 GCA_036297365.1 Collinsella sp. | reverse complement strand
GTCAGCCTACTCCCATTCGATCGTCGCGGGCGGCTTAGACGTGATGTCGTAGCACACGCGGTTGGCGCCGGGACCCTCGGCAACGATGCGGCCGGAGATGCGGGCCAGCACGTCGTAGGGCAGTTTGGCCCAGTCGGCGGTCATGGCATCGCTGGACTCGACGGCACGCAGGATGATCGGGCGCTGATAGGTGCGCTCGTCGCCCATAACGCCGACGGACTTAATGTCGGGCAAAACCGCAAAGTACTGCCAGCAGCTGTGCTCGGAGTTGCGCTCGCCGGTCTGCTCAAACAGACGCTGGTTGTAAGCGTCGAGCTCCTCGCGCACGATAGCGTCGGCGTTCTTGAGGATCTCGAGCTTCTCCTTGTCGACCGCACCGATGATGCGGATGGCAAGACCCGGGCCCGGGAAAGGCTGGCGAAACACGATGTGACCCGGCAGGCCCAGCGCCAGACCAAGCGCGCGGACCTCGTCCTTAAAGAAGTGGTCGAGCGGCTCAATGAGGTCAAAGTGCACGCCCTCGGGGAACGGGATCAGGTTGTGGTGGCTCTTGATGGTGGCCGTCTTGCCGCCCGTCTTGCGAGCTCCGGACTCGATGATGTCGGGGTAGATAGTGCCCTGAGCCAGGTACTTGACCGGCTTGCCATCGGTCTCGAGCTGCTGCGCCACGGCGAAGAACTCTTTCCAGAACTGCGTACCGATGATGCGGCGCTTCTCCTCGGGCTCGGTCACGCCGGCCAGAAGCTCGGCATAACGGTCCTCGGCGTGGACGTGAATAAAGTCGACGTCAAACTGCTTGGTGAAGACCTCCTCCACTTGCTCGGGCTCGCCCTTGCGCAGCAGGCCGTGGTTGATGAACACGCAGGTCATCTGCTTGCCCACGGCGCGGGCGCCCAGCGCAGCCACGACGGAGGAGTCGACGCCACCGGACAGAGCCAGAATCACGCGGTCGTCGCCGACCTTCTCGCGAAACTCGGCCGTCATGGTCTCGACCAGGTTGTCCATGCTCCAGTTGGGCTCCAGGCCGCAGATCTCAAACAGGAAGTTGCTCAGCAGCTGCTGACCGTACTCGGAATGCTTGACCTCGGGGTGAAACTGCGTGGTGAAGATCTTGCGCTCGACGCACTCCATGGCGGCAACCGGGCACACGTCGGTGCTGGCGGTAACGGTAAAGCCCTCGGGTACCTCGGACACGGCGTCGCGGTGGCTCATCCACACAGTCTGCTCCATAGGCGTGGAGTTAAAGAGCTTGGCGCCGGCCGTGCGCGTGATGGTGGCGCGGCCGTACTCGCCCACCTCGGAGTGGCCGACCTTGCCGCCAAGCGTCACGGCCGTGATCTGATGGCCATAGCAAAAGCCCAGGACGGGAAGGCCCAGGTCAAAGATGGCAGGATCGATGGACGGAGCGTCCTCGGCATACACAGAAGCCGGGCCGCCGGAAAGGATGAGCGCAGAGGCGTTCATCTCGCGAATCTCGTCGGCCGAGATGTCGCAGGGGACAATCTCGGAATACACGTTGAGGTCGCGGACGCGACGGGCAATGAGCTGACCGTACTGCGCACCAAAGTCGAGTACGAGGACCTTTGCGGAAGCCTTTTGATCCATGGTTCCCCCTCTTGTTGGCGGGGAGCCGGTGCCCACCCGCGTGAATGAACGAAAATAGCCTTCATAGTGTACACGTTATATGGGGTTTCTCGCCCCTCGCAGCCATCAGCGCACGGCAAACGCACGACCTAGGCCCCTATTTGACGGCAATTGAAGTGTTACCAAACGTTACAGATGATGTAATACGTTTGAACATTGGACGCCCTGTGCCACAATACTGCCGAACGACTCCGCCCTTGCGGCGGCAAATACGATAGGAATACCAGCATGAAGCGCATCCTTCTCATCGCCACGGGCGGCACCATCGCATCGACCGAGGACGGCAACGGCCTCTCCCCCGCCCTGACCGGTGAGGAGCTCGCCCAGAGCGTCCCCGAGATCTCGGGCCTCTGCGAGCTCGACGTCGTGCAGCCCATGAACATCGACAGCACCAATATGCGCCCGAGCGACTGGATGCGTATCCGCGACGTCATCGTCAAGGGCTATGCCGACCACGACGGCTTCGTGATTCTACACGGCACCGACACCATGAGCTACACCGCGGCAGCACTTTCCTATCTGATTCAGGACAGCCCCAAGCCCATCGTGCTCACCGGCTCGCAAAAGCCCATGGGCAACCCCTTTACCGACGCCAAGCTCAACCTGTACCAGAGCCTGCTCTATGCGCTCGACGAGCATTCGCACGATGTGTCGATCGTGTTTGGCGGCGTCGCCATTGCCGGCACGCGCGCCCGCAAGCAGCGCACCATGAGCTTTAACGCGTTCATTAGCGTCAACTATCCGCCCATTGCCTACATCCGCAACGACCGCATTGTGCGCAACGGGCTCCACGGCACTCATCAGGGCGAAAACCCGGTGCGTTTCTACGACAGCATCGACCCGCGCGTATTTGTACTCAAGCTTACGCCCGGCGTAAACCCGGGCATCCTCGACGCCCTTGCCGATAGCTACGACGCCGTGATTCTGGAGACCTTTGGCATTGGCGGTATTCCCGAGTTTGGCGAGTCGGGCGAGTCGTTCCAAGAGGCAATTTTCCGCTGGGTCGATTCGGGTCGCACCGTCGTTATGACCACGCAGGTCCCCGAAGAGGGCCTCGATCTGGGCATTTATGAGGTCGGCCGTGCTTACGCCAATCATCCGGGCATTCTGCGCGGCGACGACATGACCACCGAGACGCTCGTGGCCAAGACCATGTGGGCACTCGGCCAGTCACGCGATGCGGCCGAGATCCAGCGCCTGTTCTACAGCCAAGTCAACCACGACCGCATCCCGATGGCGTAATCCCTAAGGCAGTTCCACTTATCGCAGCCTCAAACGACAGGTGGTCCCCCTCGGGCCGTGCAAAAATCGGAGTATTCTGCAATTTCTCCGCCGGAGACATAGAATCGGCCGATTGTTAGACGAACTTTTAGGGCGAAGAGGCCGTCTAGTAAATATTTATTCCACATTTTTATTAAGCGTGTGGATTAACTACTGTCAAAAAGGCAAAGCCAGCCGCTCGAGCTACCATCTACGGCTGAACAAGTGCTGAATACTCGCGATTTTGCACATCGAAACCAGGGGGACCCGCCCAAAGAGCGTCAATTAGCAGCGAGGAACGCCCTATTCGATACCCTCGAGAAGCTCTGACACCGTCATGCCGAGTGCGGGCGCGATCTTAAATAGAACCTTGAGCGTGAAATTTGCCGTCCCATCTTCGATTCGGTCGAGGTAGGGTCGGCTGATTCCTGTCGCCACACAAAAATCAACCTTGGAGATACCAAGGTCCCTGCGTGTCTCTTCGACCCGCCTGCCAAGAATCTGTTTCGCACGTTCGTCCATGCAGCCGAGTTTGAAATGGAGCCGAACATAAACGTAAACTATAGTTTACGTTTTCCCGAATACACAGGAGTTTTCTATGTCGGGTTCTTCGGTCCGCATGTACCGAGCCACGCTTCGCACAAACAGCACGCCGCCCAAGCTCGTCGTCGTTGAAGCTGAATGCCTTTCGCCCGATGAGCGCACAGCATTTGCATTGCTATCAAGTCGCGTCGCCGCCGTTCTGGTCCCTTGCCCGGCGCGAGGTGAACTTGCCATCCGATGCCAAACGCACGGCTGCTCGCTCAATCAGGCTGCCGTAATCGCAACCAGCCAACGCGGCCTGCCGCTCCTTTTAGAAGCCGGCATAGCACTCGCCCTTCGCGGCGCCGGATACGAAAACGAGGCCGCCGCCGATGCAGTCTTTCAACCACGATCGAGCGGCGGCCTCGCAGCAGCCATCGAATATGCTTGCAGGCTCGTTGCCTAAAAGGACAAGCTAGAAACCAAAGCCAAAGCCCGTTCCGGTAATCGCCGAGTACATAAAGTAAACGTTGATCACGTTGAGGAACACACCCGTAATGCAACCGTTGCGCAGGTAGCGCTCGCACACGATGCGCGCCATGGCGGCGGAGTCGTCATTGTTCTTGGCTTGGCGTCCCGCCGTAAAGTACGTCGCCACGCTCAGCAGCAGATTGAGTACCGGCAGTGCCAGCAGCTCGTAGCTCTTACCCCAGCGCGTCACCTCGCCGGCGGCGTTAAACTTCGTTGCCACCTCGGGGCCAATGTTGGGGATAACACACGCTGCGACCACCAGCGGAATCACCGCAAGTACGAGCAGCGCAATACCCATGTAGCCAGCTTTTTTGCCATATTTGAACATATGCGTCGTCCTTACACGTTAAAGCGGAAGTGCACGACGTCGCCATCGGCCATGACATAGTCCTTGCCCTCAATACGCAACTTGCCGGCGGCCTTGGCGCCCTGCTCGCCGCCGAGCTCGATGTAGTCGTCGTAGCCAATGACCTCGGCCTTAATAAAGCCGCGCTCAAAATCGGTGTGAATGACGCCGGCGGCCTGCGGGGCGGTCGCGCCCTGACGAACCGTCCAGGCCTTGACCTCCATCTCGCCGGCCGTAAAGAACGACTGCAGGCCGAGCAGCTTGTAGGCAGCCTGAGCGAGCACGTCTAGGCCGGGCTGCTCCAGGCCTAGGCTTTCCAGGTAGTCGGCGGCGTCCTCGGGATCGAGCTCGGAGAGCTCGGCCTCAATCTTGGCGCAGATGGACAGCGGCTTGACGCCATCGATGGGCGCCAGATCGTCGTTGAGCATATCCTCGTCCACGTTGGCAACATACAGGATGGGCTTCATGGTGAGCAGGAACAGGCCCTTGGCGGCGGCACGCTCCTCGTC
>JAXJLC010000087.1:0-2207 GCA_036297365.1 Collinsella sp. | reverse complement strand
TTGATGATGTAGGGTTCAAACTCGGCGGCGATATCCTGGATGGCCGCGGTGACGTCGTCTGCAGCGCGAACCTCGGTTGCCGCCATAATCTGCTGTGCCTTGGTCTTCGTCATGGTCGATTTGCTCCTTGTTGGCTCGATCGCAAAATCGTACAGGCTCTCTCCAGTATGCCACCTGCCGCTAGGGCTGGTAAAGTTGCCGTTTGCCGCTTGGGGTTTTGTTGCAAGGGCGGGGGAGTACACTCGGGGGTGTTGAATTTCCTGCCAGAGATGGGGATGCCCATGCAACATATCGATCGGAGTATCCGCTCCAAGAACGTTTTTACCGCCCAAGACGGCATCGATACCGCCCGCGAGCTGGCGATTGCCATTGCGGGCGATCGCATCGTCGCGGTCGGCGCACCCGATGACGTGGTTGCCGCCGCCCCTGCCGCCACGCCGGTGGTCGATTACGACGAACAATTTATCTGCCCCGGTTTCCATGATGCGCACCTGCACTTCTTCCATACCTCGGTCGGTTCCTCGCCGTACATGCTCATGGATATGGGCACGTCAGAGGCGGCACTGGTGCAGCATGCGCTCAAGTTTTCCCAAGGCTTGCCCGATGACGCCTGGGTCGTGACCCAGGGCTGGCGCGATTACCGCTGGGATCCGCCCGAGCACCCTACCAAGGCCTCCCTCGACGCCGCCTTCCCCAATCGCCCCTGTGTTATGTATTCGGGCGATGGGCATACCCTGTGGCTCAACAGCCGCGCACTCGAAGCCCTCGGCGTGACGCGCGACAGCGAGCCTCCGGCGGGTGGCAGCTACGACAAGGATGCAAATGGCGAACTCACAGGTATCGCTCACGAGGCTGCGGCCATGCAGCTGCTGCCGCGCTGTCTTGAGTGGCTGGGCGAGGACCGCATCGCGAGCGCTTACGCCGTCCAGATGAAGCGTATGG
This sequence comes from Collinsella sp., assembly GCA_036297365.1. Classification (GTDB taxonomy): domain Bacteria; phylum Actinomycetota; class Coriobacteriia; order Coriobacteriales; family Coriobacteriaceae; genus Collinsella. Next base: position 1,265 of record JAXJLC010000087.1, on the reverse strand, counting down.
CCGAGCAAGGCATCACCTCGATCTGCGATATGTCGCTCATGCCCATGCCGGGCTGTGGCTTTATTCGCGACGATGTTTACGACAAGCTGCAGGCCGCCGGCAAGCTGGGCATCCGCGCCCATCTGTTTCCCACGCTGCTGGATGACCAATCGCGCTTGGAAGAACTCCAGACCCGCTACGCGAACAACGCGCTGCTCTCGGCGCCAGGCTTTAAACAGTTCTTCGACGGCGTGTCGAGCGAGCATACCGCATACCTCACTGAGCCCTATACCAACCCGCGCTTCCCGGGCGACCAGGGTCGCCTGACGGTCCCTGTCGAGCGCATGCGCAAGTTGGTTCTGGCGGCAGCCGAGCGTGGCCACACCGTGCGCATCCACGTTATCGGCGACGGTGCCATCCATGCCGCACTTGATATCTTTGAGGAGGCGGCAGAGCTCTACGGCTTGCCCCAGCACAGTCATAACACACTCGAGCATCTGGAGAATTTGCTGCCTCAGGACATCGATCGTCTGCGCAAGCTCAACGTCATTGCCTCGAGCCAGCCTTGCCACATCACGCTCGACCCGGGTGGCCCGGAGCGCGACCTGGGCCTGGAACGCAGCCGCATCATGTGGCCGTTTGCGACCTATAAGCAGCGCGGCATCCGCCAAGCTTTTGGTACCGACAGCCCCATCACGGCCGTTACCAGCATGAACGTGCTCTACACGGCTATTACGCGCCAAGACCCTCGCAGCCACTGGCCCGAGGGCGGCTGGCTCCCCAGCGAGCGCATCGATGCGGCAACGGCCCTGCGCAACTACACGCTTGGTAGCGCGTACGCAGCGGGCGACGAGCAAAACCTCGGCAGCCTAGAGCCCGGCAAATACGCCGACCTGGTAGTCCTGGACCAAAACCCGCTCACCATTGACCCCCAAGAGCTCCAAGACACCAAAGTTCAGGCAACCTATCTGGCAGGCAACCTGATCTACGAGCATTAACCCCACATCCCACCCCTCAGTTGCGGTGAAATACGGACTAAATAACACCTCAACAGCCAAAAACAGTCCATATTCCACCGCAACTTAAGGGGCACGTTTCAGCAACGTGCCCCTTTCTTGTGCGCCCTACCCGCATCGCCATTTTGCTGCACTGACTTTTCTGAATGCCGGGCCCGAATTAGTTAACCTGGCTCCCGGGGCGGACCGGAGGGCATGAAGTTTGTCGCGAGTTCCGCACGCAAAGGAAAGCACTTAATGTGCTTTCCGTCTTGCGCAGGACTGTAGAGC
>JAXJLC010000086.1:0-3304 GCA_036297365.1 Collinsella sp. | reverse complement strand
CCCGGATATCGGAGGCCCTCGACGAGGCCGGGGCCCTCGAGGCCGAGACGGCGGCGCTGCTCGAGGGCGACGAGACCTACGCGTGCCTGCTCACCGTGCCCGGCATCGGCCCGAGGACCGCGGCGCAGCTCGCGGTGTCGGTCGACATCGGGAGGTTCCCGGACCACGACCACCTGGCCTCGTACTGCGGCATAGCCCCGAGGGTGAGGAGCTCCGGCACGTCGGTGAGGTCGGTCAGGGCGTCCAGGCGCGGCGACGCGAGGCTCAAGTCCCTGCTGATCTTCTCGTGCAACAGCCTGGTGAGGTCCTCGGGGCGCTACGGCGAGTACTACCGGGCCTGCAGGGCGCGGGGCATGGGGCACGGGCGGGCGCTCAAGGCCGTCGCGAGGAAGCGGCTCAGGGCGATATACGCCGTGATGCGCGACCGGGTGCCCTACCGGGAGTAGCCCCGACGGTTGACAAAACTATAGGAACACCCAACGGTTAGTTCAGCGCATCAGCGCAGCGTTTGCAGATGTGAGCGTGGCCGTTGTACTCGCCGACGGTGGTGCGGTAGTTCCAGCAACGGTCGCAGCACTCGCCCTCGGCAGCATCAATGCAGACGGAAAGCTCTTCGCCCTGGGTCAGTTCTACATCGGAGACGATGTAGAACTCGGCCAGGTCGACCGCTTTGTCACCAGTCAGCAGCGCGTACATCTCGGCGGGAACGACCGCCTTGACGCGAACCTGCTGGCTCTTGGTGAAGGTGCCGGCAGAACGGGCATCCTCAAGGGCCTTGGTCACGGCGCTACGGAGCTCAAGAGAAGCCTCGAGCACGCCCTCGAACTCATTGGCCTCGTCGACCGTGATGGGCGACTTGTACCAATCGAGCAGCGCGGCATACTTCTGGTGATCGACGCAGCCAGCGGGCGCATATGCCATGGCCTCGTCAACCGTGTAGGACAGGATCGGCTGCAGGTCGCGCATGAGCATCGAGAAGAGCTCGGCCAGCACGGTCTGGGCGCTGCGGCGCTCGAGCGAGCCGGGCTTGTCGCAGTACAGACGGTCCTTCAGGGCGTCGAGGTACACGTTGGAGAGCTCGGTAACCACGAAGTCATAAAGCGCACGGTAGGCGCGCGGGAACTCGTAGCTGGCGTAGGCGTCGTCGACCTCGGCCTGAACCTGAGTCAGGCGGGCAACCATGAGCTTGTCGAGCGGCAGCAGGTCGGCAAAGGCGACGCCGTCGGTCTCGGGCTCAAACTGACCCTCGAGCTCGGAGAGCAGGAAGCGCAGCGTGTTGCGGAAACGACGGTAGGCATCGGACGTACGAGCGAGAATCTCATGGTCGATGGAGACGTCGGAGCTGGTGTCGACGGAGGCAACCCACAGACGGATGATGTCAGCGCCCATCTCGTCGCAGACCTTGTTGGGGTCGATGACGTTGCCGAGCGACTTGGACATCTTGCGGCCCTGGCCATCGAGCGTGAAGCCCTGCGAGACGACCGCCTTGTACGGAGCATGGCCGTTGGCACCCACCGAGGTGAGCAGCGAGCTCTGGAACCAACCGCGATGCTGGTCGGAGCCCTCGAGATACACGTCAGCCGGGTACTCAAGCTCGGGTCGATACTCGCAGACGGCCTTCCAGGACACGCCGGAGTCCCACCACACGTCGAGAATGTCCTTATCAGCCTTGAGGTGATGGCCGCCACACTTGGGGCAAACGCAAGCCTCGCCCAGGTAACTCTCGGGAGCGTCGGTGAACCAGGCGTCGGAGCCCTTCTCGTGGAAGAGCTTGATGACGGCGTCGAGCGTGGCGTCGTTCATGACCTTCTCGCCGCAGTCGGCGCAGGTGTAGCTGGGGATAGGCACGCCCCAGTTGCGCTGACGGCTGATGCACCAGTCGGGACGCTGCTCGACCATGGCACCGATGCGGTTTGCCGCGTGGGCCGGATACCACTTGACGTTCTCGCGGACCTCTTTGCCAGCCTGCTCGCGCAAACCGGTCTTATCCATCGAGACGAACCACTGGTCGGTAGCACGGAAGAGCACCGGGTGCTTGCAGCGCCAGCAGTGCGGATAGCTGTGCGTGATCTTCTTCTCGAGGACGAGGGTGCCGCGCTCGCGCAGGAACTCGATGATGTGCGGGTTGGCCTCGTCGGTATCCATGCCGCTGAAGGGGCCACCGGTGCCAAACTCCTCGCCGGTGTAGAACTTGCCGTCGTCATCGACCGGCATGCAAATGTCGGTGATGCCCTCCTTGAGGCAGGCGAAGTAGTCGTCGACGCCGTGACCGGGCGAGTTGTGGACGATACCGGTACCGTCATCGACACCGACGTAATCGGCCAACAGTGCCACGCCCTCAACACCGTCAAAGATCGGCTGCTTATAGTGAATGTGATGGAAGGTCTCGGCGGGAACCACATAGGGCTTGCCGTCGACCACAACCGGGGTGTACTCCCAGCCAAACTCCTCGCAGCACTTGGGAGCCAGGTCCTCGAGCATGACCTCGGCGCGGTCGTCGTGCTCAACGGCGACGTAGGCGGCACCGGGCTTGAGAGAAACTGCCTGGTCGGAGGGGATGGTCCACGGCGTGGTCGTCCAGATGATAAAGTCAACCGGGCCGTCGAAGTTCTCGAGGCCGACGGGCTTGGAGGTCATCTCAAAGCGCACGAAGATGGACGGGCTCGTCTCGTCGGAGTACTCAATCTCGGCCTCAGCAAGTGCGGTATGGCAGTGCTTGCACCAGTGGACGGGCTTGTGACCGCGATAGATCATGCCCTTGTCGAACATGGCCTTGAAAACCTCGATGTCGGCGGCGTCATGCTGGTGATAGAGCGTCAGATAGGGGTTGTCCCAATCGCCGAGCACGCCCAGGCGACGGAAGCCGGCCTTCTGCAGCTCGATGTTCTCGACAGCGAACTTATTGCAAAGCTCACGGATCTTATCCGTGGAGGTCTGGTTGAACTTCTCGGTGCCGAGCTTCTCCTCGACCTTATGCTCGATCGGCTGGCCATGGCAGTCCCAACCGGGAACATAGGGAACCTCATAGCCCTGCATCATCCAGTAGCGGTTGATCATGTCCTTGGAGATCTTGTTCATGGCGTGGCCGATGTGGATCGGGCCGTTGGCGTACGGAGGGCCGTCGTGCAGCACGAACTTCTTGTGACCCTCGTTCTTCTTCAGAACCTGCTCGTAGACCTTGTTGTCCTGCCAGTCCTTGAGTCGCTTGGGCTCGGACTTGGAAAGACCGGCACGCATGGGAAAACCGGTTTTGGGCAGATTCATCGTCTGCTTGTACTCGTTTGCCACGGTACCCCTTTCATGT
>JAXJLC010000085.1:0-2414 GCA_036297365.1 Collinsella sp. | reverse complement strand
GTGCCGCGCGAGGACGGCTTCGACATCACCGTTGCCTCCGAGGTCATGGCAATCCTGTGCCTGTCTACGAGCATCAACGACCTCAAGGAACGCTTGGGTGAGATTGTCGTCGGCTATAGCTTTGCCGGCGAGCCCGTCCGTGCCCGCGACCTCAAGGCCCAGGGTGCCATGGCCGCGTTGCTTAAGGACGCGCTTAAGCCCAACCTGGTGCAAACGCTCGAGGGCACGCCCGCGTTTGTCCACGGCGGTCCCTTCGCCAACATTGCCCACGGCTGCAACTCTATTATGGCCACGCGTATGGCGATGCGCTTTGGCGATGTTGCCATTACCGAGGCCGGCTTCGGTGCCGATCTGGGTGCCGAGAAGTTCCTCGACATCAAGTGCCGCATGACGGGCGTTCGCCCCAGCGCCGTCGTGGTCGTCGCGACCGCTCGTGCGCTTAAGTACAACGGTGGCGTCGCCAAGGCCGACCTCAACGAGGAGAACCTCGAGGCACTCAAGGCTGGCATGCCCAACTTGCTGCGTCATGTCGACAACATCCAGAACGTTTATGGTCTGCCCTGCGTGGTCGCCATCAACCGCTTCCCGACGGACACCGAGGCTGAGCTTGCACTCATCGAGTCCGAGTGCCAGAAGCTCGGCGTCAACGTTAAGCTTTCCGAGGTCTGGGCCAAGGGCGGCGAGGGCGCGCTCGAGCTGGCCGATGAGGTCATGCGTCTGATTGAACAGCCGAGCGAGCTCAAGTTTGCCTATGAGGACGGCGCTGATGTCGCTGATGCCCTCGAGGCCGTTGCCACCAAGGTCTACCGCGCCGACGGCGTTGACTTTACGCCGGCCGCCAAGCGCCAGCTCGCCGAGCTGCGCGAGAACGGCTTTGGCAACCTGCCGGTGTGCGTCGCCAAGACGCAGTACAGCTTTAGCGACAACGCCAAGGCCCTGGGCGCTCCCGAGAACTTCCGCATCACCGTGCGTGAGCTCAAGGTTTCCGCCGGTGCCCACTTTGTGGTCGCGCTGACCGGCAGCGTTCTGACCATGCCGGGTCTGCCCAAGGTGCCCGCGGCCGAGAACATCGACGTCGACAACGACGGCAACATCACCGGCCTGTTCTAAGTCTGCTGTCCATAGCTGCTTGTCCGCCCCGCCGTGCCCACAAGGCCCGGCGGGGCTTTTTGATCCTTAGGCCCGCGCATGTCTTGTAGATACCGACGGACTCTGCCCATCATAGGCTTTTGCGCGGGTAGAATGCATGGATAACTTGAGGCTCACGCGCGACGGAAAGGAATCGTTGCATGGATCAGGACAAGACAACCGTGATGGGCGGCTACGGTTCCGCGCAGGCTGGCGATAGCGCCGATGCGACCCGCGTTGTTCCCAACCCCGGTTATGCCGACCCCGCCGCGACGCAGCCTTCTGCCGAGCCCACCCGGGTTATGGGCTATGGCGACACGGCGCAGGATTCTTACGCTGCATCTTCGCAAGGCCCCTATGGCAACGCAGCTCCGGATCCGTTTGATTACACGCCGCAGGATTCTTATGCTGCCTCGACGCCGAATCCCTATGACAACCTGCCGCAGAATCCCATTCCGCAGCCTCAGCAGACGACGTATATGCCTCGCACGGCGCAGCCTCGCTACGAGTCGCGCGAGCCGTATCGCGAGTACCCCAAGTCGATTCCGCAATATAGCGAAGACGAGGAGAAGAGGCCGTCGCGTTCGTCGAGCGTGATCAAGAAGATCCTCATCGTGCTGGCGATTTTCTTTGCGCTGTCGGTTGTGTTTGCCATCGTGTCGGGCATGCTCAACAAGCGGGGGAGCTCAACGGCCGATACCGCTGCCGAGCAAACCGAGTCCGCCTCGTCTAGCACCGTCGATCTGAGCGATATCCCGGGACAGTATTGGTCCAACGCCAAGAAGCTTCTCAAGTCGCGCGGCGCCGATCTTTCGAATGCCGTGGTCCTGACTGATGATGGCTCAACGCCCGTCGTCGATGCCAACTGGGTCGTTACTTCTGCCTACTATAACGACAGCGGCAACCTCGAAATTCAGCTCACGCACAAGGACGGCTCGTCGGGCAACGCGTCCGGCGACCAGGGCGGCGCGGACAGCTCGAGTTCCAATACGCTGGAGGACTTGAGCAACAAGGCGCAGGAGTTGGGAGACAAGGCGCAAGAGCTGGGCGACACGGCACAAAACCTGGGCGATACCGCGCAGAACTTGGGCGGCTTGGCGACGGATGCCTGGAACGCCCTGCAAAACGGCATCTCGGGCGCGCAGGGAAACTAGCTGTTAAGCAGGCTACAACTGCTCGGCCGGACGCTCGGGCGAGCTAAAGCCCGAATCAAACGTGACGACGCATGAGGCATCGGGTCGGCGCTCGTGCACGATGCGCGTGACGAGCTCCAGCAGCTCCTCGTC
>JAXJLC010000084.1:0-3631 GCA_036297365.1 Collinsella sp. | reverse complement strand
GGGACTCGAACCCTCGACCTACGGGACCACAACCCGTCGCTCTAGCCAACTGAGCTACACCCACCGTGTCCTGTGCGCTTCGCGCTCGATTATTATTGCAAGGAACGCCACGCGATGCAAGCCCCAATTTTCAAGAATTTTGAAAAGAGTTTTTCGAGACCATTTCGAGCAAATCCCACCGGTTTCATAGGAGTAAACTTGCCCCACTGCAAATGCTCGAAAGGACCGGCATGAAAGAACTCTCCAACCGCACGGCAACGTTTACCGATTCCGTCATCCGCCGCATGACGCGCATCTCCAACAAGTATGGCGCCGTCAACCTGTCGCAGGGCTTCCCCGACTTCGATCCCCCGGCGCAGCTGCTCAATAGTCTGGGCACCATCGCCACCGACCCCAAGCCGCTTTACCACCAGTACTCCATCACCTGGGGCTCCCAGGCCATGCGCGAGGCGCTCGCCGCCAAACAGGAGCACTTTATGGGCATGCCGGTGAACCCCAACGAGAATATCGTAGTCACTTGCGGCTCCACCGAGGCCATGATGGCCGCCATGATGACGGTCACGAACCCCGGCGACAAGGTCGTCATCTTCTCGCCGTTCTACGAGAACTACGGCGCTGACACCATTCTCTCGGGAGCCGAGCCCATCTATGTGCTGCTCAACCCGCCCACCTTTGACTTCGACCGCGAGACACTCGAGGCGGCCTTCCGCGACAACGACCCAAAGGCCATCGTCCTGTGCAACCCTTCCAACCCCTGCGGCAAGGTCTTTACGCGCGAGGAGCTCACCTTTATCGCCGACCTCTGCAAAAAGTACGACGCCTATTGCATCACCGACGAGGTATACGAGCACATCGTCTACGCACCCCATGAGCACGTCTACATGGCCACGCTGCCCGGCATGTTTGAGCGCACCATCAGCTGCAGCTCGCTGTCCAAGACCTACTCCATCACCGGCTGGCGCCTGGGCTACACCATCGCTCCCGCCGAAATCACCGAGCGCATCAAAAAGGTCCACGACTTCCTCACCGTAGGCGCCGCCGCCCCCCTGCAAGAGGCCGTCGTTACCGCCCTCAATTTCGACGATAGCTATTACCGGGAGGTCCTCGACCTCTACACCGCCAAGCGCGACCTGTTCTGTCAGGGACTCGGCAGCATCGGCCTCACGCACAACGTGCCGCAGGGCGCCTACTACGTCATGATGGACATCTCTGAGTTTGGCTATGACAGCGATCTCGAGTTCTGTGAAGACCTCGCGTCTAAAGTGGGTGTGGGCGCCGTGCCCGGCTCGAGCTTCTTCCGCGAGCCCGTCAACCATCTGATTCGTTTCCACTTTGCCAAGCGAGACGAGACACTTAACGCGGCGCTGGAGAACCTCAAGTCGCTACGTGATAAAATCAAGCCGCGCGGGTAAGGACGGCCCGGCAACTAAAGCAACCAAAGAAGCCTCGCACCGCCCGTAACGTTGCGAGGTTTCTTTTATTGCGATTTCTTAATTGTTTTATAGCTCTAAACTTTGGCAAAGAGCATCTTATCCTGGAAAGGGGATCACTATGGCAGAGCAGCAGCTTATCGGAGCGCTCGAGGCCGGCGGCACCAAGATGGTTTGCGCCACGGGCTATGCGGACGGTACGGTCCTGGAGCGCGAGCAGATCGCGACCACGACCCCGCAGGAGACCGTTGAGGCCGTCAACGCATGGTTTGCCGACAAGGGCATCGCCGCGCTGGGCATCGGCGCATTTGGCCCCACCGCAGTCAACCCCGCTTCGCCCCAATACGGCAAGATCCTGGAGACGCCCAAAACGGCATGGCGCTACTTTGACCTGCTGGGCACTATCCAAAACGAGCTCAATATCCCCTGCGGCTACGATACCGACGTCAACGTCGCCTGCCTGGGCGAGGTCACCTTTGGTTGCGCCCAGGGCCTCACTGACGTTGTCTACCTGACCATCGGCACCGGCGTGGGCGCCGGCGTGCTCTCGGGCGGTAAGCTCGTGCACGGCATGATGCATCCCGAGGCCGGCCACATCCTGGTCACGCGCGACCCGCGCGACACCATTGGCGAGCACAGCGCCTGCCCCTTCCACGACAACTGCCTAGAGGGCCTCATCGCCGGCCCCGGCGTTAAAAAGCGCTGGGATGGCAAGAGCGCCGGAGACATGGCCGATGACCCGAAGGCCATGGACCTGCTCGCCGGCTATCTGGCACAGGCGCTCATGACCTACACGCTGTGCTACGCGCCGCAAAAGATCATCATCGGCGGCGGCGTGGCCGACCACACCCCCATCGTGCCGCTCGCGCGCAAGAAGTGCGCCGAAATGCTCAACGGCTATATCGTCACGCCCGAGGTCAACGACATCGATAACTACATCGTCAACAACAGCCTCGAGGGCAAGCAGGGCATCATGGGTTGCCTGGCCCTGGGCGCACAGGCGCTTCAGTAGCAGACGCACCCACAGGGCGTGGCGCGCCCGGCAAATCCGACCTACGGAACGACGCCACCACGCCTCATATAAGCCCTCAAATAAAAAAGGCCGCCTAGGACCAAACAATACGTCCTAGGCGGCCTTTTTGGCGCACATCAGCGACCGTAAGAGATATCGGAGCACAACGCCCGTTGCCGCTCCACAGCAGTCGATTATCACATCGGTGATCATGCCGGCGCGTCCCGGCACAAAGAGCTGAATCGTCTCGTCGATCGAGGGAATCAGCAGCAGGAACACCGCCGTGGGCAGCAGCACGTCAAAGGTGCGCCGGCCCTCAAGATCAAAGGCGTGCGTTGCCAGGATGCCGAGCACCATATACTCGGTAAAATGCGCGCACTTGCGAACAACAAAGTTGGTCACCCATGCATATGGAAGTCCCACGCCGTGCAGGAAACCGCGGATAGTTTCCATGACCGTTAGGCTCAGCGAGCCCGACCCCGAGCCGGGAACCAGCGAATTGCCCCAGATCAAGAGCGCCATCAGGCAGGTCACGACCGCCCATTTTCGATTGATCTTAACCATGCAGAAGTTATGCCTCCGCGCGGAGCGGCGCGAAGCTGGCGGTACCGCCCTCGATAACGCTCAGATAGGCACGGCCCGTACGCTTGGCGGTAGAGGACTGCAGGCGCTCGATCTCTTCCTCGAGGATCTGATTGACGCGCTCGTGACGACGGTTTTCCATAATGCCGGCGGCAATAGCCTCGGCCCGCTCGATGCTCTCGCGCGAGATACGTGCAGTATCCTCGGGGAACACAGCGCTGTGACGGCCGACATAGGCGGGGGCAGCAGGCTGAGGGGCAGCGACGGGAGCGGGGGCTGCAACAGGAGCGGGCTCGTCAATCTCATCCAGAATCGCGGTGGCGGCGGCCCACATGCCCTCGTGGCCCGAGTAATCAGCCATGGGAACATCAACCTCGAGCGAGGCATCCGGAAGGTCACCGGTGTCGATGCGATCTTGGGCATCAATCGATGCGGTGATGGCTGCAGGCTCATCGAGGTCATCGAGATCGATGACCGCGGCACCGGAGATGATAGGCATGCTGGCGAGGTTTGCGTTGTACGGCGCAGCCTCAGCCGCCTGCTGCTGGGCAGGAGCGCCCCACAGCGAGCTTTCGGCGGCACGGCGGGCGGCAACGGCCTCCTCGTC
>JAXJLC010000083.1:0-3010 GCA_036297365.1 Collinsella sp. | reverse complement strand
GCGTTTAACCTGTCCGCCGCCACGCTGGGCAACATTGTGGGCGGCGCTGTTCTGATCGCGCTCGGCTACTGGTTTATCTACGCCAAGAAGTCCGAGGCGTAAGGTACCGTCTGTTTGACGTTGGGCCTCCCGCGGGGCGTTGCCGTGCGGGAGGCTTTTTGGGTCTGGGGCTCGTTGCCGGGCTTTTGGCCTGTTGTGTTTGGCTGATGAAAGGGGTAATCGAGATGGCATCTGCTGTGAAGCGTGACGGTCGCGCCGTGGTGACCACATGCGGGGGATGCTATGCCGATTGCGCCTTTGCGGCACGCGTTGAGGACGGTCGCGTGGTGGCCGAGTTGCCGGTGCCGGGGCATCCGTGCGCGGCGCGTGCCCTTTGCGCCCGCGGTCGGCATCGCCTGGCAATGCCGTTTGACGAGCGCGACCGCATCGTGCACCCCATGCGTCGCCGCCAGGATGGCTCGGGGTTCGATGCGATTTCCTGGGACGAGGCGTTTACGCAGATCGCTGCGCGCCTTGGGGGGATTGTTGACGGGCATGGTCCGCGCGCGCTGGGCATGACGCTCGGCGTGCCCTCGTTCGACCGTTACTGGGCGTATCGCTTTATACATGCGCTTGGTTCGCCCAACGTGTACGGTGCCGACGGCGCCTGCGAGGTAAGCCGTCTCACCGGTTGGGAGCATAGCTTGGGCTATAGTCCCGCCTCCGACCTGGCGCATACCGATTGCATTATGTACCTGGGGCGTTCCATCGTCGATTCGTCGACGATGGGGGCCGTTGATGCGCTCAACGATGCGCGCCGGCGTGGGGCGAAGATCATCGTGGTCGACCCGCGGCGCAGTGGCTCTGCGGCGCTTGCCGACCGCTGGCTGCGCGTGCGCCCGGGCTGCGACCTGGCCTTGCTGCTGGGCATTGCGCATGTGCTCATTGCCGAGGGCCTTTACGACCACGAGTTCGTTGCCCGCTATACCACGGGTTTTGACGAGCTGGCGCAGGCTGCTGCTGTTTGGACGCCTGAGTGGGCTGAGTCGATGTGCGATGTGCCGGCGGACGATATCCGAGCGACTGCGCGTGATTTGGCTGCCGCCGCGCCCGCTGCCGTGGTGGACGCCGGCTTTCATGGCGGCATTGGCATCGCGTATGCCAATAGCACCCAGACCGCGCGCGCGATTTGTCTGGTCGATGTGCTGCTGGGCTGCATCGGACACGCGGGCGGCGCGCTCAATCCACCTACACCGCTTGCGCTGGGCGACCTGGATCCTGCGCGTTTCGCGACGCCGCTGGTGCCTCGTGAGCCCAAGTTGGGGTCCGAGCGCTATCCACTGGTCGATCCGGTGCGCGGCCTGTGCACGACCATCGGTCAGTCGATTCTTGCCGGCGATTTGCGTGGGCTCATCGTCTATGCCAGTAACCCCGGTGCGGGCTATGGCAATGCCGGGGCGTGGCTATCGATTCTGGAACAGCTTGACCTGCTCGTGACCGTTGATATTCGCTGGTCCGAGACGGCGCGCGTGTCCGATTTCGTGCTGCCCGACGTGACGTATCTGGAGGCCGATCGCGGTGTGGGCACGGTCGTGGGCGCCAACGATGCGCGGGTGTTCTACCGCAATGCCGTGCTGCCTGTGCAGCATGACGACACGAGACCGGGGCGGGAGATCTTTGCCGGGTTGGCTGCGGCCTGCGGCGTTGGCGAGTTCTTTGACTTTACGTCCGACGATTTGGCCGCCGCCCAGGTGGCGCCTTTTGGGATCGATCTGGACGAGCTCAAGGAGCGCGGCTGGGCCGACACGGGTGTTGCGTTGCCGTCGCGTACGGGTGAGCCGGCGATTCCCTTGGATGGCGGCAAAATTGCGCTGGCAAGCGACGTATGGGAACGTGCCGGCCTGGGTCGCGTACCCAACTGGATCGCTCCCATGGTGGAGCCTGGCCCGGGGATGTTTCGCCTCATTAGCGGCAATCGACCCTTTGAGTCGCATACCTCGCGCAGGCTCGCGGCCCAAGGTGCCGCCGAGGCGGGTTCCGACTTGGACGCCGTGCAGATGAATGCCGATGCTGCTGCACACATGGGCATCACCGACGGTGAGATCGTCGAACTTGTGAGCGATATGGGCCGCGACCGCGTGCGCGTGGAGACGACGCCGTATCTGCATCCGGCGTGCATCTTCACCTCGGCCGCCCCCGGCGGACGCGCATTTGGCGCCGATGCCGGTGGCGCTCAGGCCCTGGGCGTCGGGCCGCTCGACCACACGCCACTGCGCTGGGACCCGTTGACGGGTGCCGCGCTCACCCAGGAAAACGCCGTTCGCGTGGAAAAGATCGCGGCGCGCGAGGATAATAACGAGTAATTGACTCAGCTGATGCATTCGACTGATCCACGTTTCTTTTGAAAGGCCGCACATGAGCGATAGCCAGAACATGTCCGATGAGGTACGCGCCCGCCTGCGCGCCATTCCTTCCGTCAACGAGCTGCTTGCCGAGTGGCCGGTAGTGAAGGCGGCGGGGGAGACCTGCGACGCGGTGGTGCATGCCGCCGTGACGGCCGAGCTCGACGAGGAGCGCGCAGCCATTCGCGCCGGTGCCGCCCCGCGCTCTAAGCGCGACCTAGCCTCGGCCATCGAGTGGCGTGCGCACCGCTCCGCGTTGCCGAGCCTGCGCCCTGCCGTCAACGCTACGGGCGTGGTCATCCATACCAACTTGGGCCGCGCCCCGCTCGCGGAGTCGGCCGCCAAGGCCGTGGCCGAGGTCGCGCGCGGCTACAGCACGCTCGAGTACAGCGTGGACACCTGCTCGCGTGGGTCGCGCAAGGAACATGCCGCGCAGCTGATCCGCTCGCTTACCGGTGCCGAGGACGCGCTTGTGGTCAACAACAACGCCGCCGCGGTGCTGCTGGTGCTGGCGACTCACGCTGCGGGCAAAGAGGTTATCGTCAGCCGCGGCGAGCTTGTCGAGATTGGCGGCAGCTTCCGCATCCCCGATGTCATGGCGGCCTCGGGTGCCAAGCTCGTTGAGGTCG
>JAXJLC010000082.1:0-2328 GCA_036297365.1 Collinsella sp. | reverse complement strand
GGCGGTCGACGAAACTGGAGAGGAGGTATTACGAGCTCCTGTGCGAATTGGAGAGAGCGCTCCCGCAAACTGCCTCTTGACAACTTATAGGAGCGTCGGGTTTATATTGGTTTAGAGGGGGTGTAACTCCGTGAACGGTCTTTAATCCCGAATAAACTAGGTAAAAATTGCATACGGGTGAATGATGGTCTTGTCAACACGAGGCGTGATGTTCGAGCGCCTCATAGTAATAGTCGGCAAGACCGGCGGAAAGGAAATCGACATGGCACTGCCTAAGGATTTCATCGACACCAACGACTTCACCAAAGAGCAGATCCTGGCTATCGAGGATCTTGGTCTGGCAATGAAGAAGGCCATCAAGGTTGACGGTTATTATCCGCACCTGCTCCGCAACAAGAGCCTTGGCATGATCTTCCAGCAGGTCTCCACCCGCACTCGTCTTTCCTTCGAGACCGCTATGACCGACCTCGGCGGCCATGCTCAGTTCTATGGCCCTGGCACCATCCAGCTCGGCGGTCACGAGTCCCTGGGCGACACCGCTCGCGTTATGGGCTCGCTGCTCGACATCATGATGGCTCGCGTTGACCGTCACAAGGACGTCGTCGGCCTCGCCGAGGGCTCCGCTGTGCCCGTCATCAACGGCATGTCCGAGTTCAACCATCCCACGCAGGAGATGGGCGACCTCATGACCATGCTCGAGAACCTCCCCGAGGGCAAGAAGATCGAGGACTGCACCCTGGCCTTCATCGGCGACGCCACCCAGGTCTGCGTCTCCCTCATGTTCATCGCCTCCAAGGTCGGCATGAAGTTTGTCCAGTTTGGACCTAAGGGCCACCAGATCCCCGACGGCGGCCTGCACGTTGGCACCGTCGAGGAGCGCGCCGAGTTCGGCAAGCAGATGATGGCCATCGCCGAGGAGAACTGCAAGGTCTCCGGCGGCTCTGTCGTCATCTCCGACGACATCGAGTGCATCAAGGGCGCCGACTTCATCTACACCGACGTGTGGTATGGCCTGTACGACGAGGAGGTCTCGGGCGAGAACTACATGGACGTGTTCTATCCCAAGTATCAGGTCACCATGGACATGATGAACTTTGCCGGCCCCAACTCCAAGTTCATGCACTGCCTGCCGGCCACCCGCAACGAGGAGGTCGTCGACGAAGTCATGGACGATCCCGAGCGCTCCCTGTGCTGGGTCGAGGCCGAGAACCGCAAGCACTCCATCCGTGCTCTCCTTGCCGCCCTGGGCAAGCGCACCCCGCTCAACGACGAGGGTGTCGAGTACTCCGCCAAGGCTGAGCTCCACGCCGCTCTCGAGGCTCTCGAGCAGCTCTAAGCCTCAAGGCTTCTAAAAGCACGTTTGCGGGCGGCGGATGCTCGTCTCCTGTCGCCCGCTCACCGAGGCCCAAGCAATTGCCTTAATACCTTAGGGCCTCGGATCTGTCCAAGACTGAGCGAAGGAGCTCATCATGAGCGACGGAAAGAAAAAGCTTTCCTTCTTGACGGTCATTTCGACCATCATCTGCGTCGTCTTCGTTTGCGAGGCCGCCGCTCCTGCTGCTGCCATTGGCAACCAGCAGTTCTTCTGGTGGATCTTCCTGATCCTGACCTTCCTGCTTCCCTACGGCATGGTTGTCGCTGAGCTCGGTACCACCTATGACGGCGAGGGCGGCATTTACGACTGGGTACGCGATGGCCTGGGCGACAAATGGGGCGCCCGCATCTCGTACTACTACTGGGTCAACTACCCGCTGTGGATCGCCTCGCTGGCTACCATGTTCCCCGACATTTTGGGCATGGTCTTTGGCGTCGAGTTCAACTTGATCGCCAAGATGGGTATCGATCTTGCCTTTGTGTGGATCGTCTACCTCATGGGCCGCTCCAAGGCGGCCGACTCCGAGTGGGTCCTTAACGGTGGCGCCATCATCAAGGTCGCCGTTGCCGTTATCGTTGGCGCTTTGGGCATTTGGTATGCCATGGAGAACGGTTTTGCGAACGACATGTCCGCTGCCACCTTCCTGCCCGAGCTCACCAACACCAACGCTCTCGGCTACCTGTCGATCATCATCTTTAACTTCATGGGCTTCGAGGTCATCTGCACCATGACCGACGACATGGCCGATCCCGCTCGCGATATCCCCAAGGCTATCATCGTCGGTGGCCTGTCCATCGCCGTGATCTACCTGTTCGCTGGCTTTGGCATCGGCGCCGCCGTGCCGGCCGACTCCATCGATCCCGACTACGGCATGATCGTCGCAGTCCAGACCATGGTGGGCGACTCCATGATCTTTAAGGTCATCTGCATCGCCTTCCTGATCACCCTGTTCG
>JAXJLC010000081.1:0-10236 GCA_036297365.1 Collinsella sp. | reverse complement strand
TCATAAAGGTGCCGCTCAGCGCCGCCTCTTTCCGGAGCGCCTGCACAAACGTCCCCTGCGCCATCACTTCCTCCAATCTCACCCGGGGTAGCTTAGATAACCGTCACGCGGCCTTGATTACCCACGATGGCCTTTGCCTCTGCCAGCAGCGGAATCGAGCGTGCATTGACCTTGGCCGGCACCTCAGCACGCAGCACGCGCCCGTCGACTTGCTCAATAAAGATCTCCACGCGGTCGCCGCCCGGGTTGGTGGTGAGCACCGTGGCCAGGCGCGCCATATTGCCCTGGCTAAAGCGGCTGTTGGGCACCATGACCTCAAAGACCTTGGGCTTGTTTTTCTCCTCGCTAAGCTCCAGCGGCACAATCTCCTGCGCGATGATCTGGTCGCCGCGGTCCGAGCGCTCGAGCTTGCCCTTAATGCGCACAAACGCGTCGGACAGCTGCGCGCCAGTCTCGGGATCGACCTCGCCGTACAGATACCCCTCGGCCTCCTTGTAGGTCTTGGGGAACACCACGACCGTGGCCTCGCCTTCCATGTCCTCGAGCTGCACGATGCCCATGGGGTCGCCGTTTTTGGTCACGCGCTTGGACACGCTCGAGACCATGCCGGCCCACCACAGCGCCTTGCCCTCGGGAATCTCCTGGTTGATGGTGCCGCCCGTAGGATTCTGAACTTCGTAGCCGGTGTCGATCTGCGAGAACGAGAAGTCGCGCGCTTTGCTAAGTGCATACTCAAACGGGCGCAGCGGGTGGTCCGAGACATAGATGCCCAGAACTTCCTTCTCCTGGCTCAGCTTAAGGTGGCGGTCCCACTCCTGGCCATCCGGATCGGGCACGCTCACCTCAAAGCCCGAGCCCTCAACGTCGCCAAACATATCGAAGAACGACGTCTGGCCGCTCGCGCGATCTTTCTGGCGCTTTACCGCGGCATCGATGATGTTCTCGGGGTTGTTCTTGTCCACAAAGTGCATCATCTGGCGACGCGGATACCCCGTGGAGTCGAAGGCGCCTGCCTTGATCAGCGATTCGATCACGCGGCGGTTGGCCTGGCTCGAGTCCACGCGCTCGACAAAGTCGTGCAGCGTCTTAAACGGACCGCCCGCCTCGCGCTCGGCGATAATCGCCTGCGCCACGCCGGTGCCCACGCCGCGGATGCCGGCCAGACCAAAGCGCACGCCCTCCTTGGTAGCCGTGAACTCGGTACCGGACTCGTTGACATCTGGCGAAAGCACGGGGATGCCGTCGTGACGGCATGCCGAGACGTAGTGCACGATCTTATCGGTCTTGCCCGTATAGGACGTCAGAACGGCCGCCATGTACTCGTGCGGATAGTGCGCCTTGAGCCATGCCGTCTGCATAACCAGAATGGCGTAGCCGGCGGAGTGCGACTTGTTGAAGGCGTAGGACGCGAACTCGAGAACATCGTCCCAAATCTTCTGGGCGACCTCGCGCGTGTAGTTGTTCTTGATAGCGCCATTCATCCAGTGGTCGTAAGTGGTCTCGTCCGAGCCATCCTCCCAGTGGAGCACCGTCGACGTGAGCAGCTTAATCTTTTTCTTAGCCACGGGCTTACGGATACGCGAGTCCGATTCGCCCTTGGAGAAGCCGCACATCTCGACGGAGATGAGCATAACCTGCTCCTGGTAGACCATGGTGCCGTAGGTTTCGCCCAGGATGTCGTCCAGACGGTCATCGTAGGAGACGGCCGGCTCCTTGCCGTTCATACGGTTGATGTAGGACGAAACCATGCCGGCGCCCAACGGGCCCGGGCGGTACAGAGCGATCAATGCCACGACGTGCTTGTACTCGGTGGGCTTCATGTTCTTGATCGTGGCCGTCATGCCGGCGGACTCGACCTGGAAGACGCCGGCGGTGTGACCGGAGCCCATGAGCTTAAAGATCTCGGGGTCGTCAAAGGGAATCTCTTCCTCTTTGATGTCGATGCCGAAGTTCTTTTTGATGTTGGCCTTGGCCTTGGAGATAACCGTCAGCGTACGCAGGCCCAGGAAGTCCATCTTGAGCAGGCCCATGTCGGCAACGGTATGGCCCTCGTACTGGGTAATCTCGACGCCGCCCTTGGTATCGAGCTTGGTGGGCACGTGCTCGTTGACGGGGTCGCGGCAAATCAGAACGGCGCACGCGTGCACGCCCTCGCCACGGGTAAGGCCCTCGATCGAGAGCGCCGTGTCGATGATGCGGCGGGCGTCGTCGTCCTTTTTATAGGCCTCGGCAAAGTCGGGGTTAAACAGATCCTCTTTGCCGGGTTGTTTTTCGAGTACCTGCTTGAGCTTGACCTTGGGGTCGCTCGAGACCATCTTGGACAGACGCTGGCCCATGTAGACCGGGTAGTCCAGGACGCGCGCGGCGTCGTTGATGGCCTGCTTGGCCTTAATGGTCGAGTAGGTGATGACGTGGGTGACCTTCTCGGGACCGTAGAGCTGGCGAACGTGCTCCACGACCTCGAGGCGCCGCTCATCGTCGAAGTCCATATCGATATCGGGCATCTCGGTACGCTGCGGGGACAGGAACCTCTCGAACATCAGGCCGTTCTCGAGCGGGTCGAACGCGGTGATGTTCATGGCGTAGGCGACGATAGCGCCGGCGGCAGAACCACGGCCGGGGCCGACGCCGATGCCGTTGTCCTTGGCCCATTGCACGTACTCGGCAACGATGAGGAAGTAGGCGGCAAAGCCCTTGTCACAGATGACCTTGTATTCGTACTCAAAGCGCTCTTTGATGTTGACGCCACCGATCTCGCGTGTGGCCCAGTCGTCGCCATAGTGCTGGCGCAGGCCCTTCTCGCACTCACGGCGGAACTGGCTCTCGTGCGTCTCACCGGGATCGAGCAACGGAAAGCGCGGCAGGATGATAGAGTCCCAGTCCAGCTCAACGTAGCACTTGTCGGCGATCTCGAGCGTGTTGTCGCAGGCCTCGGGGCAATACGGGAACATCGCCCGCATCTCCTCCTCGGTCTTCATGTAAAACTCCGAGCCGGTCATGCGCATGCGGTTGGGGTCATCGACCTTGGCGTTCATGCCAATACACATGATGACGTCCTGCACGGGCGCATCCTCGCGGCGCAGGTAGTGGAAGTCGTTGGTGGCGATGACCTTGACGCCCACCTGCTTGGCGATGTCGATGAGCGTGCGGTCCATCTGCTCGTCGGTGAGGCCGTTGTCGGTGGTGATGCCGTGTTCCTGGATCTCGATATAAAAGTCGCCGGGATCGAAGGTGTCGCGGAAGGTCTCAGCCCACTTGATGGCGCCCTCCATGTCACCGCGGTCGATGTATTTGGGGATGATGCCCGCGATGCAGGCGCTCGTGCAGATCATGCCCTTGGCATGGCGGCGCAGGTTGTCGAGCGTCACACGGGGCTTGTAGTAAAAGCCCTGCACGGCGGCCTCGGAGACCGTCTGCATCAGGTTGACGTAGCCTTCCTGGTCTTTGGCCAGGAGGATCATATGATAGAGCTCGGGCTTGTGGTCGCGGGCAAGGGTCTCGTCCGGCGTAAAGTAGACCTCGCAGCCGAAGATGGGCTTGATGACCAGGGGCGGCTTGAGCTCGTCGATGTTGCCCTTCTCGTCCCACATGGCCATGTCCTTCACATACTGGGCATGCTCGCGCGGGTTTTCCTCGGGATCGGGCTCCACCAGCTCGTCGCGGCGGTCCTTTTCCAAGAAGGCCTTGTCGTGGCTCCAGGTTTTGTACTCGGGCGTGTTGTGATTGACGGCGTCGCAGGCCAGCGCCAGGTCGGGTACGCCGTACATGTAACCGTGATCGGTAATGGCCACGGCGGGCATGCCAAGCTCAACGGCACGGTTGACCATATCCTGGATACGGGTTGCGCCGTCGAGCATGGAGAAAACAGTGTGATTGTGCAGATGGACGAATGCCATATGATGAGCTCCGATGCGGGTTCGTGTTCTGACTGAACGATTTTACCCCACGGCACGGACAGCACCCGAACCTAGCCAAACCCACACGGGTAGCTAATCACCCGAACCTAGCCAAACCCACACGGGTAGCTAATTTGGGACCTTCAAAAAGGGGAATGAGGGCATCCCGATATATCGAGTATTGCTGGAACCCCGGCGATGCGCGGAATGATTTGTGACGAATAGTCATGTCCATCAAGAAGGCTCGACGCTTCGGGCAGCTCGTCAATCGATATATCAATTCTTGGAGATCTGTATTCCTACCATTTTTAATGAAACAACGGCGGTAATTGCTATCGCGATTGCGCCAATAACACCGAGCGCTATCTGAATGGGATATAACCCCAACACATATCCAAATATGGAGAAAAACATTGCAGAAAAGAGAGCCCTTACCAGAGACGCGACGGAAAGGATCGTCGCGCGGAGATCGTCCGCTATCGCGTCTTGGATTAAGTTTTCCGAAGTGATGTACACCACTTCTGGGAGAAAACAAAGCACCATGCTAAGGCCAAACAAACACAGCGGATTTGAAGCGAACCACGGAAGAATCATGAAAAGACCGGCCTCGATTAGCATCGAGCCGAGCATGGTATTTCTTTTCCCGAAACGCGATGAGAAGAAATCTGCTGCAATGTAGGCCGTCGCATTTACTGCATAGGATGCACCGAAAAAGATTCCTATTATGGAGACGGGAGCATCAAATGCGTCGAATACCAACTGATTCAAGTTGTAATAACTCCCGTAGAATCCATCGAGCATGCTTGTGCCGATTAGAAGAAGCAACACCGCAAAAGCGGATTCTCCAACACGCCAGGTTTCGCGTCTGAAGACCTTGGCTACGTCAAACCTTCTCATCTCAGAGCTTTCAGAACGGGTCGCTTCCGTCCTCTCAATGGGATACAGAAGGAAAAGCTGCAGGAGATAGAAAACGGAGACGCATACGTAGAGGGCGCTCCAAGATACTTGGGCAATGAATGATCCAAGTACGATTGCCACTCCCGTCGCGATTGATTGCGCGGCAAGCAGCCGAGCGTTGATGGTGAGGAAGCGCTCTCCTTGACCGGCATTTCGGGCAATTTCATATAAAAGTGCTTGTTCGGATCCCGATTGAAGGGAGTAGGCGAGTGCCTCAACAAGGGAAAGCGCGACGAGAAAGGGGCCTGAGAGCAACAGCATGCCAGCCGTATGGAAGAAAAGCAGCAGCACGCCCACTTGAATCGAGAACTTCTTTCCAAAGAAATCGCCTATCAGCCCTGTTGGCAGCTCGAGGGCGACCGTTGCAATGTTAAACAGGGCTTGATAAAGCGCGATTTCCGTGACAGACATTCCTTTCTCCGCAAGGAAAAGTAGAAACACTCCCCGATTTAAAACAAATCCCGCGAGAACGAAAAAGGCGGAATAGATGTGCAGCTGCGCAGTGGCATTCTTATTCATTTGGCACTTCCATCAACTAATTATGTCAGGCCACTCGCTACTGACTCGAAGCCTGAAGTGTTCACAGTTGCTGTGGAGAGCGGTAAAGCTTTTGAACAGGGTATCAATGGAATACATCCGAAGCGTTTTCGGCAGCATCATCGGCGAAGGCGGGATTAGCCTTTACACGGCGCTCACCCTCGATGTATTTGACGATTTGATCAATCGTCTGGTTGGCGTGGCTCTTGAGCTTGCGCTCATAGAAGAAGAGGCCGAGCTTGCCGCGCGTGCCAGACGTGTTGCCACCCACACCCTGAAAATCCTCGGTATAGGTGAGCTCGCAGGCACCATCGCCAGCAGGTACAGCCTCATAGCGCATGGTATTGATGCCCGCCGCATACTGAAAACGGACCTCATAGAGGCACGGGTAGTCAAAGTGCTTGATCTTAACCTTGATCGCCGTGCCCTTGGCCTTGCCTTTTGCGGACTGGGCGCGTTTCTCGTACTTATAGCCATTGAGCTTGTTGCGGCTGGGACGCTTGCCCGTGGCGTTCTCGATATCCTGCATGATGGACCCCGCCAGAGCGTCAAAAAGCTCCTCCGGCGTCACCTTAAGCGTTTTGGTGAGCTGCATGATGGCTCCTTATTCGTTTGAACCGTTCGAGCCATTGTACCGCCCCAGGCTCTCCCATGCGTTGCGGTGAAATGCGGACTGTTTGGCGGCTTTTTTGGTCAAAACAGTCCGTATTCCACCGCAAGTTATCTGAGGACTAGAAGTTGTAGGTGACTACTTGGGGCTCGGCGGGTTCGACGAAGATGGTTGGATCCGGCTGCTCCACGCGGACGAACTTGACCGTCACCGTCTTAAAGCCCGCCTTGTGCAACACGTCGGCGTAGACGCGCGCCTGCAGGGCGTGTTTCTCGAGCAGCTGGCCCGGCGTCTCGTCCGGCGTGCCGCCCGTCTTGTAGTCGATGACCAGTGCGCGCGACGGATCGGCCGGGTCGGTGGCCAGTGCATCGATGGCGCCCTCGGCATAGGCACCGTAGCGAGCGATGTCCTCGTCCTCGCAGCCCAGCGAAAAGAACGGCACCTCGGCGCGAACGCACGGCCACGCGAGCAGGTCGGCACGAACAGCCGACTTGAGCCAGCGGTCCAGGGCAACGTCGAAGCGTTCGCGCTGCTCCGGCGTCAGGCACCACAGACGCGCCAGTGCATCGGCACGCGCGGCGGGCAGCGCATCGGCACCCATCTCGATCAGCCACTGGCAGGCGGCATGGAACGCCGAGCCCAGCGCCATGGGGTTGCCGGTAGGCTCAACGGCGGCAACGTCTGCATCCGTCATCTCGGAACCATCCGACTCCGCATCATCGCCGGCCTCGTCCATGGGCACGTGCGCCTCGGCGGCACGGTCCTCGGACTCGGCATGCAGCGCCGCGGCAATTGACGAGTAGCTATACGAATCGCGCTCCGGATACGGGCAGGTGCCCATGCGCACGCCCGCTGCCTGGGGATACACGAGCTCAAATGCATCGGGCTCGGGGTCGGCAGGACCGGGAACGGCGGCGCGGGCATCTGCACCGGCACCCTCCGGCTCCGCATCGCCACGGACGAGCCTGCCCTCGGTATCCAGCGAAGCGTTGGCCTCAAACGCCTGCTCGCCAAAGGTAAAGTTCGCGAGCGAAATGAGCTCGTAGTCGCCCGGCCGGGAGTTGTCGAACACCAGGCGGTCGGCATCGAGCTGCGGCATGTCCAGAGCGTCGGTCGGCAGAATACGGCGCAGCACGTCATAGGTCAGATCGGTCTCGACGTCGAAGGTCGGCGCCGTCACCTTGCCACGGCTCACGCCGGCATCCATCGCCAGAATGACCAGCTCTCGCGCACGCGTCATGGCGACATAGAGCAAACGAGCCCGCTCTTCGAGCGAAAGCTGCAGGTCGTCGTTGCGCAGGCGAGCAAATGCCTCAGCGGGAGAACCCGTCGCGCAGACGTCCTCCATGAGCTCCGGCGGCAGCCATAGCGACGTGCCCTTGCCCTTAAACGCATGCTCAAACTGCTTTTTAACGTCGTCGCCCTTCACAAAAGTTCCGTCCGCGAGTTTAACGCCGTCGAAGCGTGCCGGCAGCGCCACGACCTGCGCTCCACCCTCGACGCGACCCATCTGTGCCGCACCCGAGGACTTACGCACGCCAAAGCACTCCGCGACCGCCACGACCGGATATTCCAGACCCTTGGAGGCATGCACCGTCATGATGCGCACCGCGCCGTCGCCCTCCTCGTTGAGGGCACCCGGAGCTTCCTTGCCCGCCAGGAAGCGATCGAAGGCAAGCGCGATGGAACGCGGCGAGTTGCCGAACTCGGCCTCCGCCTCGGCCACAGCGTCGAGCGCCTTGAGCACGTTGGCGGCAATGGCCTTGCCCTCGGGACCACGCTGTGCCAGACGCACAAACCAGCCGGAGGCGTTGACCACGTCGCGCGTGATCGCCGCGAACGAATCGCGGCCCACGCGACGAAGCGCATAGCGCAGCACCTCGCGGGCGCGCGTCACGAGCGGCAAGTCTTGCAGGCCCGGCACATCGGAATCGCTCATGATGCCCGCATCGATGTTGCGACGCGAGGTCTCCCCCGTCTCGCTATCGAGCTTGGTCGCCAGCGCCAGAAACTCCTGGGCGCCCAGGGCAAACATCGGCGAGGCGAGCAGCGGCATAAGGCCCTGCGCCGTATCGGCCGGATTGGCGAGCGCGCAAACCAGGGCGCGTACCGTCTGCACCTCGGGGGCTTGGGCAAAGACCGAGCCGCCCGCGATGACGCAGTCGAGCCCCTGGTCGCGGAAGGCCTGCGCGTCGACGTCTGCGTTGGTCATGCGGCCCAGCAGCAGCACCATGCCACCCTGGGGCTGGCCGGCATCGGCAAGCGAGCGGAACCGCTCGGCGATCGCACGGGCCTTTGCCTGTGTGCGTTCCTGCGTACTGCCGCCGGCAACAAAGAGGGCCTGGCGACGCGAGGCGTCTGCCACCAGCGTGTCCTTGCGGCCGTCGCTCGCCTCAAGATCCAAAAAGCCCTGCATCAGGCCGCCGTTGTCGCCGTCGAAGACGCGTGCCACGTAACGCAGCACCTCGTCATGGCTGCGGAAGTTGCGCACGAGCTTGACGAGCTCGCCGGCGGGGACATCGGCAGCAGCGTCAGCGACGGCCGCTACCTCGGCCGTCCCCGAGGCGCCCACCTTGCGCTCCTGGCGACGGAACACCTCGACCTCGGCGCCGCGGAAGCGATAGATCGACTGCTGCGCATCGCCCACGGTACAAAGCGCACGCTCCCCCGCACCCGTCAGGTAACGGATCAGATCGACCTGCATCTGGTCGGTATCCTGGAACTCGTCGATCATGACCATCTTAAAGCGGCCCTCGTACGCAGCACGAATGGCAGGGTAATCGCGCAGGGCCTCGTAGGCCATGCGCAGCAGGTCGTTATTATCGAGGGCGGACTGGCCGGCCTTGAGCGCGCGATACTCGGCCTCCACGGAACGGGCCAGGCCCACCAGCGCATCGAGTGCCGGGCCACCGCAGGCAAGCACGATATTGATAAACGCATCGGCGGCCTCGGCCTTGAGCAGCTCGACCTGCTCCTTAGGGAATGCCTTGCTCGCGCGCGGCATGGTGCACGACATCATGAGTCGCGCCGCATCGGCCATGGTCTTGCCGCTGGCCTCGAATGCATCGATGGCATCGAGCGCCATCTGTGCCTTCTCGGTCGCGGCCTTGCTTACGCCCAGCGCCGCGCGATAGGCATCGGCAAGCGCCGAGGTATCGGCCTGGCCGCGCGCCACGCTCACGTCGTCCATGCCGCCCGGCAGCTGGCTCGAGAGCTCCAGCAGCTCGCGCACCAGACCCTTGATGGTGGTGCCGGCGCCAAAGGAACCGCCCTCGCCCGCCATGGGATACCAGGCGTAGAGGGCCTTGAGCGATGCCGCGAGCTCGGGGGCGGCATCGGGTGCCGTCGCGCGGGCCAGCACATGCTCAACAGCCTGGTCCATAAGCTCGTCGGTATCGGTGAGCACCGTGAATTCGGGGTCGATGCCCAGCTCCAGCGCGTGTGCGCGCAGGATACGCGAGCACATGCCGTGAATGGTCGAGATCCACGCATCGTCGACGGTCAGGGCCTCCTCGTCCATGCCCTCGTCGATGAGCGCGCGGCGCACGCGGTCACGGATCTCGGCCGCGGCATCTTTGGTAAAGGTAATGGCGAGCACCTGGTCCAGATGCTCAACGAACGGACCGGATTCGGGCGAGAGCGCGTAGACGATGCGACGCGTGAGGGTAAAGGTCTTGCCCGAACCGGCGCCCGCCGAGACAAACAGCGGACGGTCGAGCGTTTTGACGATCTGCAGCTGTTGCGGCATCAAAGTCGAAAGATCCATGGTCTACACGTCCCTCCTTACAAACGTTCCTTCGTGGTTATACGAGCAGCGCACATGCGCGGCCTGCGTCGACGTCGGGTCGACGGCAGCGACGTTACCCGCCTCGAGTTCCCGCAGGCGCTCGGCGATGCCGGCCTCCACGCGATCGAGCAGGGCGTCGAAGTCCATGCTGCCGCCCTCGCCCGGAAAGCCCTTCTTGAGGCCCGGGATGCGACCGTCGCCGCGCTCCTCCTCGAGCAACTCGGCACTCGCCGCGCCGCGCAGCGCGGGCTTGCCGCCCTTGGTCGAAAAATAGAGCGCTGCACGGGTATCCAAGCCCAGTGCCCGACGCATGGCCTGCGCGTAGATGAGCGTTTGGGTATGGGGCGGCAACCAGCGCGGGTCGTCGATGGGCGCCGTGCCCGATTCCTCGTCGCGCACCGTGGGGTCGGCGAGCTTAAACTCCTCAACGCCCGTGCGATGCTTGTAGT